>CAMWRO010000054.1 GCA_947176615.1 uncultured Porphyromonadaceae bacterium | reverse complement strand
CGCACCTAAAGGCGCGGTTGCATGTGGCTAACGTTGACACGCGGCCATGCCGCGTTATCTGCGGCTCTGCCGCTGACGATGGACAGCGGCGTTAAGTTAGTGACATTGACATATCAATAGACCGATTGTCGGGTTATCATCAGGGCCTTTGTTCAGAGTCAATTTCTGCCCCAAGCTGGGATGGTTTTGTAATTGCTTTATTATCAAGACATTGTAATTCTGCACCAAGTTGGTGCAGTTTTTTTAAAGATTCGGTAGAAGAAAAATATAAATACCATCCCTTCATATTCCAAACGTTGCGGCTGCTGAATCCCTTTTCATTCGGGAAGGACTCCTGTAAGTCAAAACTAAGTTGCTCGACAACGCCGTTTCCCCATTTTTCTTCAGCTTTACGCACAACCAAATCGCGTCCTATACTCCAATTAAAACACAGTTTTTCAATGTTGACTTTTACTGCTGCTCTAATCCGGGCAGAGTGGTAGCGACGCTTGATTTCAGATAACCAAACGGCATAGTCGGAATCAATTCTGAAATCTTTGACTCGGACTATATGAGGCTCATTGTTGAGTAATGTATTGGCCATGATGATGCAAAACTAATACAAAATACTGACTTTCACAAGCTAATCTTTGGTAAAGATGTCTGTTGTCATGAGTTTTTTTGTTAAATGCAACGTGAAAAATCGGGATTTTTCGTTATCTTTGTGATGTCGCAATCAGTAGCGTCTCGGTTGCGCGTAATTTACCTTAAAAATCAGACATGTAAGCGATGGAAAAGCGTATCATCGAGTGTGTCCCCAATTTCAGCGAGGGACGTGACAAGAGTGTAATCAAATCTATCACCGATGCCATTGAAACGGTCGAGGGCATAAAGTTGCTTGACGTGGATCCCGGAGAGGCTACCAACCGCACGGTTGTGACATTTGTCGGCAATCCCGAGGCGGTTGTCGAGGCTGCTTTCCGGGGCATCAAGCGTGCCGCCGAGCTTATCGACATGAGCCGTCACCACGGCGCTCACCCACGCATGGGTGCCACCGACGTGTGTCCCCTCATCCCCATCTCGGGTGTGACTCTTGACGAGTGTGCCGCGATGGCCCGCAAGCTCGCCGAGCGCGTAGCTGCGGAACTGCACATCCCCACCTACTGCTACGAGGCGGCGGCATTCACCCCCGAGCGCAAGAATCTGGCCGTGTGCCGCGCCGGAGAGTATGAGGCACTTCCCGAAAAAATGAACGTTTCGGGCAAAGGTCCCGACTTTGGCGACCGTCCCTATGACGAGGGTGTGGCCAGAACAGGTGCCACCACCATCGGTGCCCGCGACTTTCTCATCGCCGTCAACTATAACCTCAACACTACCTCTACGCGCCGCGCCAACGCGATTGCATTTGACGTGCGCGAGAAGGGCCGCCCCGTGCGCGAGGGCGGGAAAGTCACCGGCAAGCCGCTGAAAGACGAGAACGGAAACACCATCATGCAGCCGGGCACGCTGAAAGGCACCAAGGCCATCGGGTGGTATATCGACGAATATGGCATCGCTCAGGTGTCAATGAACATAACCGACATCGCCGTCACCCCGCTCCACAAGGCGTTTGACGAGGTGTGTCGCGCCGCCGACGCGCGCGGTGTGCGTGTGACCGGCACTGAAATCGTCGGCCTCATCCCCAAGCGCGCCCTCATCGAGGCCGGACGCTATTTTCTGAAAAAGCAACAGCGCTCGACCGGTATCGCCGAGGAGGAAATCGTGAGAATTGCCGTCAAGTCGATGGGCCTCGACGAGCTGAAACCGTTTGTTCCCGAGGAAAAGGTCATCGAATACATGCTTGAGGCCGACAAGAAGGGTGAAAAGAAACTGATGGACCTCACTTGCCGCGACTTTGCCATCGAGACCGCGAGCGAATCGCCCGCGCCCGGCGGAGGCTCGATAGCTGCCTATATGGGAACGCTGGCCGCCGCTCTCGGCACAATGGTCGCCAACCTTTCGGCCCACAAGGCGGGATGGGATGACCGCTGGGAGGAATTTTCCGATTATGCCGACCAAGGTCAGGCTCTCGTGGCACGGTTGCTGCACCTTGTCGACGAGGACACAGCAGCGTTCAACCGCATCATGGCTGTCTTTGCCATGCCCAAGGGCACCGATGAGGAGAAAGCCGCCCGCGCGGCAGCTCTCGAAGCCGCCACTCTTTATGCGACTCAGGTTCCGCTGACGACGATGGAGACCGCGGCCGAGACTTTCCCGCTGCTCAAGGCGATGGCCGAGCTTGGAAATCCGGCATCGGTCAGCGACGCGGGAGTTGGCGCGCTCGCCGCCCGCGCGGCAGTGCGCGGGGCATTGCTCAATGTCAAAATCAACGCCGCCGGACTAAAAGACCGTGCCGAGGCCGACCGTCTTGTCGCGCGTGGTGAGGAAATCGCCGCTGCGGCAGCCGAGGCTGAAAATGAAATAATCGCAATTGTCGAAAACAAAATCTGAAAGGATACACATAATCAATGGAAAAAGAAGAATTTCAATCGCTGATACGCGCCGGTATTCCCGAGGAACTTCCTCAGCCGCGCGAATATGATACTACGGTGAATCATGCGCCTCGCCGCAAGAAGATTCTCACCCCCGAGCAGGAACGCCTCGCGCTGAAAAACGCCCTGCGTTATTTCCCCGAGCGTCACCACGCCGTGCTTGCTCTCGAGTTTGCCAAGGAGTTGCGCGACTATGGCCGCATCTACATGTATCGTTTCCGTCCCGCCTACGAGATGCATGCGCGTCCCATCGAGGACTACCCGGCACGCTCGCGTCAGGCTGCCGCAATCATGATGATGATTCAGAACAACCTTGACCGCGCCGTGGCACAGCATCCCCACGAGCTTATCACCTACGGCGGAAACGGCGCTGTGTTCCAGAACTGGGCGCAGTATCTTCTCGCCATGAAATACCTGAGCGAGATGACCGACGAGCAGACCCTCGTCATGTACTCGGGCCATCCGCTCGGACTTTTCCCTTCCCACCGCGACGCGCCACGCGTCATCGTCACCAACGGCATGGTCATCCCCAATTACTCCAAACCCGACGACTGGGAACGGTTCAACGCTATGGGGGTGTCGCAGTATGGACAGATGACAGCCGGTTCCTATATGTATATAGGCCCGCAGGGCATTGTCCACGGCACAACCATCACCGTGCTTAACGCCGGGCGCCGCCACATGAAGGATGGCCGGAAAGACCTCGGCGGCATGCTCTTTGTGACTGCCGGACTCGGCGGCATGTCGGGTGCGCAGCCCAAGGCGGGAAATATCTCGGGCGTGGTGTCGATTACTGCCGAAATCAACCCCAAGGCTGTGGAGACACGCCACTCTCAGGGATGGGTCGACGAAGTCTATACCTCGCTTGACGAGCTGATCGCACGCGCCGCTGCTGCCCGCGAGAAACGCGAGGCTGTGTCGCTTGCCTATCTCGGCAACGTTGTCGACCTGTGGGAGCGTCTCGCCGAGGAGGGTATAGATGTGGAACTCGGGTCAGACCAGACATCGCTCCACAATCCGTGGGCGGGCGGTTATTACCCCGTCGGACTGACTTTTGAGGAGTCCAAGACTATGATGGCCGAGAATCCCGCCCTGTTCAAGGAGAAGGTGCAGGAGTCGCTCCGCCGTCAGGTGGCCGCCATCAACAAGCTGGCCGCGCGCGGAATGTATTTCTTCGACTATGGCAATGCCTTCCTTCTCGAATCGTCGCGCGCCGGAGCCGACGTGCTTGATGCCGACGGTAAATTCCGCTATCCCTCCTATGTTCAGGATATTATGGGCCCGCTGTTCTTTGACTACGGTTTCGGGCCGTTCCGCTGGGTCTGCACATCGTGCAATCCCGCCGACCTTGAGGCGACCGACCGCATCGCCGCCCGTGTTCTTGAAGAAATCCGCGAGACCGCGCCCGAGGAGATATGCGGCCAGCTCGACGACAATATCCACTGGATCAAAGAGGCCGGCAGAAACCGCCTCGTTGTCGGTTCTCAGGCCCGCATCCTCTATGCCGATGCCGAGGGGCGCACAAAAATTGCGCTTGCGTTCAACGACGCTATCGCCCGCGGCGAGATTTCGGCTCCCGTAGTGCTTGGCCGCGACCATCACGACGTGTCGGGCACCGATTCGCCCTACCGCGAGACCTCCAATATCTATGACGGGGCGCAGTACACCGCCGACATGGCTGTGCACAACGTTATCGGCGACTCGTTCCGCGGCGCGACTTGGGTGTCAATCCACAACGGCGGCGGCGTGGGCTGGGGCGAAGTCATCAACGGCGGTTTCGGCATGGTGATTGACGGCTCGGATGATTCGGCCCGTCACATCCGCGAGATGCTCCTGTGGGATGTCAACAACGGCATCGCCCGCCGCTCGTGGGCCCGTAACGAGGGCGCGATTTCGGCCATAAAGCGCGAAATGGAACGCACCCCCGGCCTCCGCGTGACCCTCCCCAACATCGCCTCTGACGAGCTTATTGACAACGCATTAAAGCAGTAGAATATTGGTTTAAGGTTTGGGTTTATGGTTTATAGAAATGCTCGATTATCTAAACCTTAAACCTAAACCTTAACCCCCTAAACCAACAAAAAAACAATGGAAACTCACCATATATCGGCCGAGTGGTTGACTATTGACCGTGTGGGCCGCATTCTCAACGAAAACATGAAAATCGCGCTCAGCGACGATGCAAAAAAACGCATTATCGCATGCCGCGAGTATCTCGACAACAAGATGGAGACTCAGAAAGAGCCCATCTATGGTATCACGACCGGTTTCGGGTCGCTGTGCAACATCTCTATCGGCAAGGAGGACTTGTCACAGTTGCAGAAGAACCTCGTCATGTCACATTCGTGCGGCACCGGCGAGCGCGTTCCCGCCGAGATTGTGAAACTGATGCTGCTGTTGAAAATACAGTCGCTTTCCTACGGCAACTCGGGCGTCCAGCTCGTGACCGTGGAGCGTCTTGTCGATTTCTTCAACAACGACATTCTCCCCGTTGTGTTTCAGCAGGGATCGCTCGGCGCGTCGGGCGACCTCGCCCCGCTTGCCAATATGTCGCTCCCGCTGCTCGGACTTGGCGAGGTGGAATACAAGGGTGAGATCCGCCCCTCGGCCGAAGTTCTCGCCGAAATGGGGTGGGAGCCTGTCACGCTGATGTCGAAAGAGGGTCTGGCTCTGCTCAACGGCACCCAGTTCATGAGCGCACACGGCGTGTGGGCGTTGCTCAAGGCATTCCGTCTGAGCCGCCTCGCCGACGAAATCGGTGCGATGTCGCTTGAGGCGTTTGACGGCCGCATCGAGCCTTTCGGCCCGCAGGTCAACGAGGTGCGCCACCACCGCGGACAGATTGAGACAGCCGCCCGTTTCCGCGAACTTCTCGCGGGCAGCGAGCTTATCGCCCGTCCCAAGACCCATGTGCAGGACCCCTATTCCTTCCGCTGCATCCCGCAGGTTCACGGCGCGACCAAGGACACTATCGCCTATGTCACAAAGGTGATGGAGGATGAGATAAACAGTCCGACCGACAACCCGACCGTCTTCCCCGACGACGACATTATCGTCTCTGCGGGCAATTTCCACGGACAGCCCATCGCCCTGCCGATGGATTTCCTTGCCGTCGCCCTCGCCGAGCTCGGCAACATATCGGAACGCCGCACCTACAAGCTGATTTCAGGCACTCGCGGCCTTCCCTCGTTCCTTGTCGCCAAGCCGGGACTCAACAGCGGATTCATGATTCCGCAATATGCCGCCGCGTCGATTGTCAGCCAGTCCAAGGGGTTGTGCTGGCCCGCAAGCTGCGACTCGATTCCCTCGTCTCAGGGTCAGGAAGACCATGTGTCGATGGGTTCCAACTCGGCCACAAAACTGTGTCGCGTGGCCGACAATACAGAGCGTGTCCTCGCTATCGAGCTTTTCAACGCCGCGCAGGCTCTCGATTTCCGTCGTCCGGCCCGCTCGTCGCGCCCCATCGAGGCGATGCACGAAGCCTACCGCCGCGTGGTGCCGTTTATCGACAACGACACCGTCATGTACCCCTTGATTGAAAAATCCATCCAGTTTCTGTCGCAATGCTGATTGTAAATATCGCCGCGATTCACGGAATCGTACCCTCTGAGCATAAACGTCTTTCGGGAGCCGACATGGAGTCGGTTCCCGAAGTGATGGCCGACGCATGGCTGCGTGTCGAGGATGGCCGCATAGCCGGTTTCGGCCCGATGTCGTCGCTTACCGGGCGTGACATGGAATGTCAGGAGGTAGTGGATGCCCGCGGCGGCATGCTGCTGCCGTCGTTCTGCGACTCCCACACCCACGTCGTCTATGCCGGAAGCCGGGACGGCGAGTTTCTTGACAAAATCAACGGTCTGAGCTACGAGGAAATCGCCCGCCGTGGCGGCGGTATCCTTAACTCGGCCGACCGCCTGCACGACACATCGGAAGATGAGCTTTACCGTCAGGCGATGGAGCGCGTCAACGAGGTTATCGCCAAGGGTACCGGTGCCATCGAGATAAAGAGCGGCTACGGTCTGACCACCGACGACGAGCTGAAGATGCTGCGCGTCATTGCCCGCATCAAGGAGTCGACCCCGGCTGTCGTCAAGTCGACTTTCCTCGGGGCCCATGCCGTCGGGCGCGCCTATGCCGGAAGACAGGGCGAGTATGTCGGCCTGATTGTCGACGAAATGCTGCCGAGGGTGGCTGCCGAGGGGTTGGCTGACTATGTTGATGTGTTCTGTGACGAGGGATTTTTCACCGTCGAGGACACCGACCGCATTCTCACAGCCGCCGCCCGCTACGGCATCGCTCCGAAAATCCATGCCAATGAGCTGGCTAATTCGGGAGGCGTACAGGTGGGCATCAAGCACGGCGCGCTCTCGGTTGACCATCTCGAAAGGATGGGGGCCGACGAAATCGAGGCATTGCGCCACAGCGACACGATTCCCACAATGCTCCCCGGAGCGTCGTTCTTCCTCGGGATGCCCTATGCTCCGGCCCGCGACGCTATCGCTGCCGGACTCCCCGTTGCGCTTGCCAGCGACTACAATCCCGGCTCCTCGCCGAGCGGCGACATGCGCATGGTGATGGCTCTCGGCTGCATCAAGATGCGCCTGACACCGCAGCAGGCCCTGACCGCCACGACCCTAAACGGCGCTGCCGCGATGGGTGTGAGCGGCGAAATGGGGTCCATAGCCGAGGGGAAACGGGCATCGTTTTTCATCACCAAACCGGTACCGTCGCTCGCGTTCATACCTTATTCCTATACTACTCCTCTAATTTCTCAGATATTCCTGAACGGAAAAAACCTTTAACCTAATGATTAAACACTTATTATTTGTTGTTGCCGGTGTGACAGCTCTGGCTGCCACGGCTGCGGAATTTCCATTTGAGGTCGTCGCGCCTAAATTTAGCAAAATAGCCTATACCAAGGCTATGGGAGGCATCAATATCCGGCAGTTCCCCTCGGCCACCGCGCCGCGCATGCTTTATGACGAGGCCAAAATCGAGGATTTCGAGACGCCGCTGACCGTTTGCGGCTACTGGTCGTCTGAGCGTCCTGCCGGAACAGTCAAAGCCGGCACTTTTTCAGGTCCCGATGCGGTTGTCAGCGAGAAGGACGGATGGCTTGAAATCGCCGGAATAGGCGCGAATGGTGTCAACGGCTGGGTCTCGGCCAAATATTGCGAAATCGAGCCGATAAAGCCGCTGGAGGCTGAAGGCGAGCTGATTCTGATGGATGTTGACGGTGCGCAGTATGGCATCTATATGGGCTACAGCGAAATGGATGATTATGCCGAGTGCTATGTAGGCCGTATGGTCGACGGAATCCTCGTGTGTCCCTACAGCTTGGTAATCGACATCATCGAGCGGCCCGACGAGAATGGTTCCGCGCTTTATCAGAATGAAAACGGGACCTATGTTCTGTCGGTCGGCCCCGACTGCCGGGGCGAAATCGGTGAGCCGCTGTTCTTGACTCTCGGTTCCGATACATTGGATTCGATAATCGAGCAGGCCGGAAAACTCGACGGCTATGAGATGCTGCTTTCAGGCAGTTCCCGTAGCGGAGTGCAGTACATAAGGCAGGACTACTGATGGCGCGGCACAATGAGTTGGGCGCGTGGGGCGAAAAGGTCGCCCGGGAGTATCTGCTGACGCAGGGTTACGCCATCGGCGGCGAGAATACCCGCATCGGCAACTACGAAATCGACTTTATCGCGATGAAGGATGACCGCATAGTCTTTGTCGAGGTCAAGACACGCTCGACCGACTATGTCGACCCCCTCGAAGCGGTCGACTCGCGCAAGCGCGCCCGTCTCGTCCGTGCCGCCGACGAGTATATCCGCTCTATGAACATCAGGCTCGAACCGCAGTTTGACATCATCACCGTTGTCGGCTCCCCCGAAAAATATGAAATCGAGCACTTCCCCGACGCCTTCTTCCCCCCGCTGAGGAGCTATTGACTTTTGGCTCTGTCAGAAAGGATGAAGTGCATAATTCACTATGTCATATCCCATCCAGATTGCCAAGGTTATAAGTATCAGCAATATTACCGGTGATAACTTGCGGAAATTCAATATGCATATTCCCGCAAGGGCAATCACCATCACAATATAGCAACATGCCACCAGCCACATCGGCAACGAGCCGACGGCGCGGTATGATTTTACGGGCAGAAACGCAAGCACGAATATCACCCATAAAGCCTTGTTCAAGTCAGGATGCTCCTTTATCATTTGCCAAAAATATTAAAAATATTTAGAATTATCAAAAGTCCATTGTGCTTTTAACGCTTGGAAGTGATTGAACATCTAATTATTATGTTTTACAACATATCCGAGCTCTTATTCAAAAAAATTCTATAATTTTGCAAATGCAGACTGCATCGCAGAGCCCCAGTCCGGGGGTTAGCGTGGCGGGATGTAGTTGATATACATAAAAAGCGTTTATCCGCGCTGATTCTTGACACCTTGAAATTCTCGCAAAATTTCTATCTAAGTCAAGGGTTGAGCAACGGTAGATGCCCGTGGTTATGTAACACCATGTGTTTGGCTGCCTATCTCGTGAGGGATTCGGGGTCGAATACATCGTTTGCATATACAGGCGTGGGCTTCTGCGTTGCCGTCCGACTTAGATAGGGCAATGCGAGAAGCCTCAAGGTGTAGGACGGTAACAGATACAGATTCCTGCGCTTTTTCTTTTTTAAACCAATCTAATGCCGACGAGGGGATGACCGAGGCACACAAACACTTAAATACCATGCGTAAACTACTCTCTTTAGCTCTTATTTTTGTCACGTTGAGCGCGAGTGCCCGTCAAATCAGTCCTGATGAGGCGGCCAATATTGCGTCAGAATTTCTTAATTCATCTGTGTCGGCACAATCCTCGATAAAACGCATCGGTGTTCATCGTGCTAAAGAATGCAATTCGGTTCTCTCTGAAAATGCACTACGCCCCTATTATGTTTTCAATGCCGAAGATGATAAGGGATTCGTAATCGTGTCCGGTGACGACCGCACAAAACCAATACTCGGTTACTCGTACAGCGGGGGTTTCGATAACTCATTTATTCCCGACAATGTACAATATTTATTAAACTCCTATACCAAATTGATAGAGAGTCTTCCGGAAGGGACATCATTTTATGCATCACCCCAAAACGGAGAGGTTCAGTCCAAGATTATAAAGACTGCGAATTGGAATCAAGGAGACCCCTATAATAGAAAATGCCCCCTAAACGAAAATGGAGTACATTATGTGACGGGATGTGTCCCCACAGCCACTGCCATTATCATGAAGTCGCACTGCTGGCCGCCTACCGGGATTGGAGAATTTGATTACAGCATAGATGGAGAAATTTTTCATGTAGATTTCAGTGACAGAACATATAATTGGGATAAAATGCCCGATGATATAGATGAAAATAATTGTCCCGATGATGTTGCAGATGAAGTTTCCCAATTGATGGCCGATGTTGGATATGCAAGTTGGGCAGAATATGGCATTCCCGGCGGTACGGGTGCGCTTCCCGACTTTGCAATGGGTGCTCTCGTGAAAGCATTTGGATATACGCCTACAATATTGAATATCAGCCGTGCAAATTGTGATGGCGAATTTTTTATGAACATTATAAAACGGGAAATCGACAATGGCCGCACTTTGCTCATTGAATCAGGCAATACCCCCACTGAGAATATATATGCTCATGCTTATGTTGCGGATGGGTATGACGAAGCCGGAAACGTGCATTTCAATTTCGGCTGGGGCGGCTCCTTCAATGGCTTTTACACGATTGATGTTGCCGAGTCGTTTGCAGGGGTAGACATTATGGCGTATTATGGCATTCAACCCGATAACGCTAAAAAAGAAGATATTCCCGTTGACGTGGTTTATGTCAACAGGAATCATTTCCGTCACGTTTCTGACAATATGATAAACTGTCATCTTTGGTGGATTGAGGGCCGGACCGATTATTCCTATGTCTCCTATGGCTATGCGGCCAAAAATACAAGCACCGGCGAAACAACTGTTTTTGAAAAGGAGCGTGCAAGAAAATATGCGAATCCCTACGATGTTAATATCATTCAAGTGGACGAGGATATTGAGGATGGTGACTATATAATATATCCTGTTTCCAGAGCCGACGACGGGGAATGGCTTACTTGTCCGTGCAATGAATATTATCAGTCACATGTGGAACTGACAGTAAGCAATGGTCAGAAAACTTTTCATAATCCCGGCCCTGCATGTAATGATATCGATAAGGGAAAAATCGAGATTGACGGGATTATTTATAAATTGAATGACATGAATCTCACTGCCGAAGTCACATACTGGAACTCGGGGTTTAACAGTTATTCCGGAGATGTTACTGTCCCTTCGACAATAAGTTATGACGGGAAAGATTATCAAGTAACAGTGATTGGAGAAAAGGCATTTGCCGAATGTAACCTTGGAAAAGTCACATTGCCTCCGACTATTAGGGAAATCGGATTGGGTGCGTTTTCAGCTTATATAAACGAGATAAATTTGGAAGACCTTGTCAATCTGGAAGTTTTGACCGTTGGGGGGATTTCTATTTATGGTAATTACGCAAAGAAGATAGTATTGCCACCCAATATTAAAACTATTCAGACTTCTGCTATTCAAGGAGCGGGGTATTGTGCGACAATATTGGATATTCCCGAGTCGGTTGAGGAAATTTACGGGTCTCCTTTTCCATCAACAAAACTTATCGCTTTAAAGGTAAACTGGACTGACCCGGCAAAAGTAACTACTTTCGGGCCTAAGACATTTGACAACTCATACTCGTTACACTCTATTTACGTTCCTAAAGGAACAAAGGAAAAATATGAGGCATTGGCACCGTGGAATTTGTATGAAATCATCGAAGTACCTGATGATATTATCCCGGTGGAAAAGATTGAGGTCGTTTATGGCGGCTCGGTCATTCAAGAAAATGATATTGTTGACATGACAAGAAATTTGCCACTATCATTTGATGTGAATGTCATTCCTGAAAATGCAACCTTTAAAGATGTATCATGGCAATCTGACGTTGTATCCGACTACATGGTGCACCGTGTTGGCAATAGTTATCAGTGTCCTTATCCGAGTGGTGAATATGGTATTCATCCGTCAAAATTTGTCGCGATAGATGACTCGGGAAAAGAAATGGAGTTCTCGCTGAATGTGGTAAATCCTGCCATTAAATTTTTGCGGGAATCATATACTGTAACTGAGGGAGAATGTGTTGATATTGAATGCTCTGTTACTCCGTATAATGCCGCAATATCGGTTACAGACCTTGATTTGGAATTGTATTCATCAAATGAAAGTATAGTCGCTATAAACAACTTTGTCTACTCACCGGATAACGTCTCTTTGTCAATAGATGCTATAGCTCCCGGGACCGTGACACTTTGGGCTAATTCGTCATTTGGATTTTTGGGAACATGTGAAATAACCGTTAATCCCAAGATTATACAGGTTGAAGAAATAAGTCTGAATTTCTCTAATCTTATTCTCAAGGTTGGCGAATGCGCTACTCTTTCAGCGACTGTATTGCCCGAAAATGCTACTGACAAATCCGTGACTTGGTCATCGTCAGATGAAACTGTTGCGGCGGTTGATGAGGGCGGCAATATCACCGCCATTTCCCTCGGGAATACTGTAATTACGGCCACTTGCGGCAGCGTTTCCGCGTCATGTACCGTGGCGGTGGTACCGATACCCGTTGAAAGTGTGACCCTTGACTATGAAAACGTAGAACTAAGGGTTGGGGAAAGCATCACACTAACAGCAACCGTTATGCCCGAAAATGCCTCAGACAAATCATTGACATGGACATCAAGCGATGAAAACATAGCTCAGGTAGATAATGCCGGTAACGTAACCATGTTGAAAAACGGCATTTGCATCATTACCGCAAAAACCAACGATGCATCCGGCATCGAGGCGCAGTGTACTGTATCCGGAACATCAGCTATTGAGAGCATATTTGCCGATATAGAAACCGAAGTAGATGTGTATGACGTGTCGGGTACTTTGATTGTGAAAGGATGCGACAAGAACCGGTTAAAACAGTTAACCCCCGGATTCTATATCATTCGTAGTGGCTCCCGGATTTTCAAAATACTTCTGCATTAAAATTTAGATAGTGGTGGCCCGGCAATTTCCCTGCTGTGGCCACTACATTTGTTTTGAAGGTGGGCTTGAAAAAATATTTTTAGTCAATTAACATTTTTTGGGTTGCGGGGGTGGGCGGATTGAATTAAATTTGCGGTGTGAAAA
>CAMWRO010000053.1 GCA_947176615.1 uncultured Porphyromonadaceae bacterium | reverse complement strand
ACTGCCCCGTGCCGGCCGCATTGATGCGGAAATAGGTCGACAGCTCCATCGGGCAGCGCACCCCCTTGGGGATATAGACAAACGACCCGTCGGAGAACACGGCCGAGTTCAGTGCGGCAAAAAAGTTGTCACGATAGCTGACCACCGAGCCGAGATAGCGGCGCACAAGGTCGGGATAATCCTTGACAGCCTCGGAAATCGAGCAGAAAATCACTCCGAGCTCGGCAAGTTTCTCGCGGTGGGTGGTCTTGACGCTGACCGAGTCCATGACGGCATCCACGGCCATTCCGGCGAGCTGTTTCTGCTCGTTCAGGGGAATACCGAGGCGGTTGAAGGTGTCAAGCAGCGTCGGGTCAACCTCGTCAAGGCTCTTGGGGCCTTCCTTTTTCTGCTGCGGGGCGGCATAGTAGCTGATTGCCTGATAGTCAATCTCGGGGATATTGAGATGGGCCCAATCGGGCATTTTCATCGTCAGCCAGTGACGGTAGGCTTTCAGGCGGAAATCGAGCAGCCATTCCGGCTCACCCTTTTTGGCCGAAATCAATCTGACCACATCCTCGCTCAGTCCGCGCGGGATAATGTCAGTATCAATATCGGTGGTAAAGCCATATTTATACTCGCTCCCGGTCACATCGTCGATTACCTTGCGGCTCTCGTCGGGACGCTCCGGGTTCAATATGGGACATGTATCTTGATTCATCTTCTGTTAGTATATTCAATCGTTATTACACGGGGAGGAGCCGTGGCCCGACACACAGGCACCGAGCAACGACGGGGCAAAGCCTTTCACCCACGCTGCAACCTTGCCTCCGGCGAGACGGGAGTCCTCGACCGCCTTGCTGCCGGGACTGCACACGAGCCACAGGTTGACAAGGACACTCAGCAGCAACAGCCACTTGAAAATCCCCAGCAACGCACCGGCAATGTGGTCGAGCGGCCCCATCATCATGACATGCGACAGCCTGTGGAGCAACCTCGCAAGCAGGACTACGGCGAGATAGACCACGACAAAGAGCAGCACATAACCGATAACGGTCACGGCATAAACGCTCCAAGCACTGTTCTCGGGAGACGGGTCGAGCCATCCCGACACTATCCCGACGGCAACATCGCCCCACAGCCGGCAAGCGACAATGCCGAGGATAATCGCCGCTATCGACCCGAGCTGGCTGATAAACCCTTTGTAAAGCCCCGTGGCAAGACCCACGGCGGCAAAGACAAGTATGATAATATCAAATGTAGTCATTTCACAACATGTCGCAGCCATTTCTCATCGGGCACACGACCTCGCAAAATTAGCAATTTTTCTTCAAACAGCAACACAAATAGAATTGTCAATTCTCAATTGTCAATTCTCAATTGAATAAGTTTGTCCCCGCCGCGAGCTTCAGCTCGCCTTCCTGCAAGGAAAAAAAAAAGAATGAGTAACGCAAGACGAATCTTGACAATTACTCATTCTCCTCTCTCCTCTGCGGTGCGGACGGGACTCGAACCCGCGACCCCTAGCGTGACAGGCTAGTATTCTAACCGGCTGAACTACCGCACCATCTCTTTGGCTGAGAGCATCAGGTGTTACCACCGTTTTGCGTGTGCAAAGTTACGGCAAATTTTTAATACACGCAAATATTTTTATCACTTTTTTTGCCTTTATCGCAAAAAAAGATGCGATTTTAGCGTCGACGGTTGCGTACCGAGCGGCCCGGAGCGGCCGACGAAGGCGATGATTTCGGTTTCTTGACCTTGGCGGGTTTGCTTTTCTTGGCCGCCGAGCCGCGCTTGGTGCGGGATGACCGCGACGGACGCTCTTTCTTAACCGATGATGCCGATTCAGCGACGACATCCTCTCCGGCAGCACCTGCAGCCGCGAGTTCCTCGGCTTTCTCCTTGGCCTCGCGACGGGCCTCAAGCTCGGCGAGCGAAGGCACCCACAGCTTGTCCTCGAATGTGTCGAGACGGTTCTGAATGCTGTCCTGCGCATGTTTCATCTCCTCGGGGTCGGGGTGAAGCTGCATGAGCGACTTGTTCTTGAGGTTGCGGGTCTTGTAAATCTCGCCGTCGTAGAGACCGAGCTGGAAATAGTCGTCATAGGTGCATGTGGCGAGATTGTTGTCATCGTCGGTGAAAATATTCTGGGTCGAGAGGTGGGGGCGCAGTTCGTCATACTTCACCCAGAACATAGGGTAGCGCACGGCCTCGCCGCCAAAGTCGCCCGAGCGGTGAAGGACGGGGCAGACGGCCTCGATGCGGGTGCGCATGCGGTTGGACCGCTTGTCAAACTCCCATTTCTCTATTATATAATAGGTAAGCACCTCCGAGGCAGGCACGTCGGCCTCCTCGATAGCAAACTTGGGGCGTTTCTCGGTCGATCCCTTGGCATCGGTATAGAGGATGTGGAAACGGTCGAGCATGTCGCGCACCTTGATGCGGTAGTTGTCAGAAAACACTTCGCGCCCGTCGAGATACTCATAGGCTGCAAGCTCGTCATTGGCAAGGAGGCGCATGATGATGCGGAACAGGTTCTCCTGCCCGTCGACAGGCTCGTCGGGGAAATAAAGCGCGCCGTTGGCATCCTTGGTCAGGTCGAGCTGACGGTACATGACGCGCATCCACTGCAGTTCCGAGTCGCTGACAGGCTCGTCTTCATAAAACGACTGCATGCGTTGGGTCACACCTGTGGCCGAGGCGGCTTTGCCTCGGTCGCTGTCGCCACGGCGGCGCACGACGCTGCCCGAGCTTGACGACTGTTCCTGAGCCTCGGCGGGAAGGCAGAATGCCATCAGGGCCAGCAACGGCACTATGTATCGGATTATATGTTTCATGTTCATGACGATATATTGAGGGGGCAAGAGGTTAGTTTACTATGACTTCGACGGGGTTGAGGGTGCGCTCGATACCGTCGGGACCGATGGCACGGATGCGCGAGATGTAGAAACGCTTGCCGCGTGACAATCGGCGGAACTGGTCTTTCTGACGCTGCGAGAACTGCGCTCCTTGGGCCACCTCGGGGATAGCGTTGCCCATCTGGTCAAAGAACACTGTCTCGAAACCGAGCACCTTGAAGTCGATGTTGAGCATGTCGTCATCTATCGCGGCATCGAGGCCCGGAGCGGCCATAAGAGTTGTCTTGGAGATGGGTTTGCCACCCTTGTAACGCTCGGGTTGCCCGTTCTGTCCGGTAAAGGTGATGAATGCCACCGGGTCGGGGAGCTTGCGCACACGGAATGTCGATGTATTGACCGTCTGCGACGAGCCGTCGATGGTAGCGGTGACGGTGATTGTGGCATTCTCCCCTACTTTTGACGGCTTGGCAATCCACGAGTCGCCGTTGCGCGACAGGGTGCCGTTGGTCATCGTGGCGCTGACCGCGCTCATCGGCACGCCGGGCACCGAAATACCGATGGGGTTGTTGATGCCGGCATACAGCACGTTCATCATCGTGGCCGAGACGGTCGCGGTGGGTTCCATCACGACATAGCTCGACGAGAACGGGTGGCGGGTGGTGGTGCCGTCGCCGTGGGCCACTTCGAGGTATCCCGAGTAGTCAAAGGTTCCGGTCGAGGAGGCCTGGAACTCGTAGAGGCCGTGCTCGTCGGCCAGCGGCTTGTCGTTGATATAGATGACAGGGCGCGCGGTGGTGTCGACGGCGGCAAGGACGATGTTGGCCGAATATTTGCCGCCACGCATGACCATGCGCGACTGCGGGATGACGAATGCGTTGATTTCGTTGACCCTCACGTCGCCCGCGTCGACCATCGACAGGAGGTTGGTCAGCGCGTCACCCTCGGCATAGCGCACGTCGTTCTGCAGCTTGGTCAGCAGGGTGACGGCGGCAACGACGGGCTGGTTTTCAAACTTTGCCTCCTCCCATTTCTGAGGGGCGACTGTGCCGGGGCGGCGATAGGGAGCGGTCGATAGAGCGGCGTCGATGCTTGCGCGCTTGGTCGAGTCGGGGATAAGCGATGTGATAAACACTCGATAGTCGTCGACGGCGCGGCGCAGGTGCTCGCCCTCGTTGTCGCCGCCCGAGAGCATCACGACCGCGGCCGATTCGAGATCGTCGCGACGCTGAATGTCGGCCGGATCACCATCCTCGCCGTCGGCACGACGGACAATGGCAATCTTTAGCGAGTCGATGAGGGCATACAGTTCAAGCGAGCGCGACCTCACCTCGGTGGCCTTGTTGAGCCACTGGCGCCCTTTTTCGGGGTTCTGCTCGGTGAAAGCGTCGAGCTGGGAATATATCGCGTCATTGCGCCGGTGTACGTTGGCATTGGTGCGCGCCAGTCCGTCCTCGACCTGAACGAAACCGTCGAGCACGTCGCTCGACACGTTCAAGGCAAGCATGGCGGTCAGGACGATATACATGAGGTTTATCATCTTCTGACGCGGGGAGAGCCTGACTACTGATTCTGCCATTCTGCTGTGATTTCTTTAAATATTAAGGCTGCTGAGCCGCGCCCGACGAGGCTGCACCGGGAATGTCGTTCATCATCGGGCGATACATGTTGACGGTCATAGCATGGAGCATCTTCTCATACACTTGGTTGAGCTGCTGCATGTAACGCGCCATCTTCTCGGTCTCCTCACAGTAGCGGGCACTCTGCGACGCGCTTTTCTCATACATGTCGCGGATATCCTTGATGCCGCGGTTGACACGGTCGATGGAGTCAAGCTGCGACGACACGCTCTTGAGCTGGATTTCATAGATGGTATTGAGACCGCCGATGTTGCGGTTGAGGTCGTTCATCTGCTCGATGTAGCCGCGTGAGTTGGCGGTAACGTCGGCCGAGTTCTCGGTGATGGCGCGATAGCTGTCGAGGAGCACGGCGCTGACCTCGTTGAGGGAGCGGGTGGTCTCCTGCAACTGCTGCATCTGGGCCGAGATGGCGGCCATCTGCGCGAGATAGTCCTGCGTGGCGGTTGTCAGCTCGGCCATTTTGGAAAGTTGCTCGGCGGCACTGTTCATGCGGGCGATGCTCTCGCTCAGCGACCGGGTGTCATCCTCGCTGAGATTCACGCCGGCGGGAATCCCGACAGCATTGCGCGAGGCTGTTCCCTCGACAGCGGCGCCCTGAGCGGCACTGCCACCGGTGACAACGACACCTCCGCCGCCCATTCCGCCGCTTATCTGATCTTCCGGATTGCGGGAATTGAGCGCGGGAAACACATCCTCCCAGTGATATTCGCGCGGCGGACGGTCAAGCGCGGTGAGGATAAACATCAGCACCTCGGTCCCCATGCCTATCGACAGCAGCAGGTTGCCGCCGGGAAGGTGGAGAATCTTGAACAGCGCGCCCCAGATGACGATGGCCGCGCCGATACTGTAGGCAAAGTTAAAGAGTCGCTGACCCCCTTCCCATGTCATCATGCGGCTCACGCGTTCTTTTATTGTCGTTTTTTCCATTGTGGTCAAGAAAAATGAGTTTTGGTCTTATTTTTTAGCTTTGGTACCCTTGGCAAAACCGATCTGGGTGCGCACACAGCGGAATCCGATATAGGAACGCTGCTCGTTCTGATATTCCCACATGCGCAGGTCGCTGCGGATATTGTGGGCGACATCTTTCCACGAGCCGCCGCGCACGATTTTGCGTTTCATCTTGTAGGGGTCCTCGATGGCGGCATCGTAGCGATACTCGGGATTGAGGTCGCTTGTCAGTTTTCCGACACTCTCGGTGAAAGCCGTTGAGGTCCACTCGCTGACGTTGCCCGCCATGTCATAGAGGCCGAAATCGTTGGGGGTATAAGTTCCCACCCGCGACGTTATCAGCTGGCCGTCCTGAACATAGTTGCCCTCCTGAGGCTTGAAGTTGGCATAGAAGCATCCCTTTTCCTCGGTCAGAGGCAGGTCGCCTTCCCACGGGTAGATATTGTCGCTGTTACCGGCGCGGGCGGCATATTCCCACTCGGCCTCGGTCGGCAGTCGGTAAGGCTCGACATACACGCCCTCCTTGCCGAGCGAGCGGCGCAGGTAGTCGGTGCGCCAGTTGGCAAACGCGTTGGCCTGTTCCCAGCTCACGCCGACCACGGGGTAGTCGTTGTAGCCGCCGTGGGAGAAGTAGAGACGGACGTAGGGCTCGTTATAGGCGTTGTCAAAGTCATTGATCCACGCCGTTGTGTCGGGGTAGATGTTGACGATGTAGGTGTTGAGGAAATCATATTCGCCCGTGAGTCCGCGGGTGACGGTCTCGCGCACGATTTCACCCTCGTCGTTAAAATAGGCGGTGTCCTTGGATATCACGGGGACATCGGTGGGAGTCGGGCGGTCGGTGTTATACTCGCGACGGCGCGGGTCAAGGCGGTGCTTGCGGCGCGCGGCCTCGGTGTGGTTGTAGATTTCGTAACGGTAGTTGAGCTGCTCGGGGTCAAGCTCGCGCGCCCCGGTGATGGGGTTGGTCTTGTAGAGACTCTCGATTGCGCGGGCCTCGTCCTCGTTGGGGTTGCGCCACGGAATCGGCTTGTTCCAGTTGAGATGGGGGGTCACGGGGTTTCCTTCGCGGTCTTCTTCAATCTTGAATTCCTCGTTGCCGCCGTAGGCCGGGTCGGCAAGGCGCTCGCGGATAATGGAGTCACGCACCCAGAAAACAAATTGCTTGTATTTCGAGTTGGTTATTTCGGTCTCGTCCATCCAGAAAGCGTCGACCGACACCCCGCGCGAGTCGGCGCGGAGGTTCCATGCGCTGTCGGCTTTCTGCGGGCCCATCTTGACCGAGCCGCGCGACACGAGCACCATCCCGTAGGGGGTGGGTTCGGCCCACGAGGTCGCGCCGACGCCGGTGACTTCGCCGCCTGCCGAGCTGCGGGAGGAGGAAGCACACGATGCGACTGCCATGACAGCGACAACAGTGAGGAGAATATAGATAATCTTTTTCATACAGTTACATTATTCGGATGCTCTTGTGTTTATTACGGTTTTTCTCTGAAAAGTCGAGTTTCAGCCTGTAACCGGCTACGATTTCGTGGCTGCCCGACGAGGCTTTGGCAATCTCGGTCGTGGGGTAATCATAGCTGTAGCCGATAAAGAACCCTTTGATTTCCGCGCTCAGCATGGCTGAAACCGCGTCGTTGTAACGGTAGCCGATACCCGCGGTGAGAAACTTGTTGTAGCGCACTCGGCATGTCACGTCAAAACCGGTGAATGTAAAATCGCTTTTTACGAGAAAAGACGGTATCACTTCAAATAACGTGTTTTTTACCGCAATATTGCTACCGCCCATGAAATAGAGGGTGCGGGGAGCCTGAAATTCATAATTTTTAGCACTTTCCCCCTCGGCGCCGGTCGAGCCGCCCGCGGAGCCTTCGGCGGTGAATGTGACCGTCGGGGAGTTGGCATGGGTCATCGAGAGTCCGGCCCAGAAATAGCGGTGGGTGTAATATGCGCCTATCCCGAGGTCGAGGGCGTTGCCCGCCACGTCGTTCATCGGGATGGCCTCGTCGGTCCCCTGATGGTAGTCGTCATCGTCGGGGATGAACACCTCCGACCCTTTGAATGTCTCGTTGATGAGCCCGACCTGAACACCGGCGGTCAGCACCCCCTTGAAAAGGTTGATTTTGTAACCGAGCTGTGCCCCTACCGTCAGATTTTTGTAAAGGCCGAGGCTCTCCTGCTGCATGAGCAATCCCACGCCGAATTTCTTGTTCAGGAACTTGAACGGCATGTCGCCCGTGGCGAGAAAGGTTGTCGGGGCGTTGTCGATGCCCACCCACTGCAGTCGCGCACCGGCACGGATGCGCAGATAGTCGGTATCGCCAACGGCCGCCGGGTTATAATAGGTCGGCAGGGCGAAATACTGTGTCATCTGCGCGTCGGTCTGCCCGCTCATGCGTGTCGGCAAGGCAAAAATGACTGCCAGAATCGCTATATATATAATATGTGTATATTTCATCACAGAATCATTCAAAGTAGAAAGTCAGCACGACCATGCGCGACACGGCCTTTGACAGGGAGCGCGTGATGTTGAACTTTGCCGGTTCGTCCACAAGGTCGGGGCGGTCATGCACCAGAAGGTCGGTCAGTCCGAAACAGAACTTGATTTCGGGGTTGAACTTGAAATAAGGAAGATAGAAATCGCAGCCGAGGCCCACCGTCAGGTAGATGTCGCCCGATTTCAGCTTGAGATAGTCGCTCGTCTTTTTCGCCACGTCAAACGCCGGCATGACTCCCGCCGTCAGGAACGGCCGCGAGTTGCGGTAGCGCATACCGGCACATTTCAGGTCGACCGGCAACACGACATAGGCGCTCTTGATGTTCTGCGACGCGGTCTCACCCGTCGCGGTGTCGAGCATCTTGATGTCGCGGTTGCCGAAATACATACCCGGGGTGAACCGCAGGCTGAAATAGGTACTGAGTCGGTAATCGATGAGGCCGTTGACACAAAATCCGGGCGAGAACGACGGCTGGTCCATGCGCCATTCGTTGCCGTTTTCACTGACAAATCCGTTGTGGGTAAAGGAAATATCCTGCGTGTGAACCCCCACCGAGAAGCCGAGATGCCACTTGCGCAGGTCGGCATACGGGCGGTTCATCAGCTTGTCATTGAGGTTCTGTCCGGCGGCAGCAATTGCGGCCACGGCCATGAGCGAGAGCAATATGTAACGGAGACATTTCATCTATAACATAACGGATTAATGCGACAGATTATTACAATCGAGCAGTGAAAGGTGAAGGGTAAAACGTGAAGGGCGGAAAACTCAGGCAACGCCTGAGTGAAGATGATAGCCATGCAGCCGCGGAGCGGCGAGGCCATGCGAAACCCCATGTGGCCAATTCGACCTATTAGACTAATTAGACCTATTAGACTAATTAGACTAACCCCCACACGACCACTAAAACCGGCACCCCGACAATCCCGGCTCGCCGGTAGCGCAGCTATTTGTTATTTTTTACCTGTTATTTTTTATTTTTTCTTACCTTTGCGCTATGAACCGTGAACTGAGTAAAGATAAAATCACCCCGCAGGAGCAGCCGTGCCCGGTGTGCTGCGAGCGGCGCATGCCCTCCATCGGCCTCCCCGCCTGCAACAATCGCAGCGAGAGGCGTTTCCCCCTCACCCCCGAGGCGGTCAACATGCTCGTCGAGCGCGGTTTCCGCGTCAACATCGAGCAGGGCGCAGCGGCTTGCATCCATTACACTGACAACCGGTATGCCCGTGCCGGAGCTGCCGTGACCGACCGCGACGCGGCTCTCGGCTGCGACATCGTCATCCACCTCGCACCGGCCGACACTGCCGACATCGCCAAGATGCGCCGCAGGGCCTTGCTCCTGACCCTCCTCCACCCTGAGGCTCAGAAACCTGCCGCCGTCAAGGCCCTCCTTGCCCGCCACATCACGGCAATCGCCATCGACCTCATCGAGGATGACAAGGGACACACACCCTTTGCCGACATTCTTGCCGAAATCGACGGACGCGCGTCGCTGGCAATCGCCTCGTCGCTCCTTGCCGATGCCACCCGCGGCAAAGGAATCCTCCTCGGCGGCATCGCCGGAATCATCCCCTGCGAGACCACCGTCATCGGCTCGGGCATCGCCGCCTGTGCGGCCGCCCGCTCGGCTATGGGGCTCGGAGCGACGGTAAAGATGTTTGACAACGACGTGTACCGTCTGCGCCACGCCGCCCAGTCGCTCGGCCCGTGGGCCATCACGTCGGCCATCCACCCCAAGGTCATCGATGCCGCCCTGCGCAGTGCCGACGTGGTTGTCGTCACCCCCACCGCACAGCCGTTCAAGGTCGATGCCGACATGGTCGACACGATGAAAAAAGGTGTGCTCATTTTTGACCTCACCACCCCCGGCGGCACAGCCTTCCCCTCGCTTGCAGCCATCGACCTCGCCCGGGCCTCGGCTATGGAGGCCACCGAGGGGCGCAAGGGGCGCGCTTGCTTTATCAACGCCGGGAGTGCCGTCGCCCGCACCGCCGCGATGGCGCTCAGCAACACTTTCATGACCCTGATGACATCGATTGTATCATGTGAGGGAGCCGCCAACGCCATGCGCATGCTCCCCGGCCTGCAGTGTGCCACCTACACCTTCCTCGGACAGGTCGTCAACCCCGTGATCGCGCGCCGCCTCGGGATGCGCAACGTTGATATATCCATTTATCTGACTTTAAGCTGATGGCACCGAGAAGAAAATTTTATGTCGTGTGGAACGGCTATGCTACCGGAGTCTTTGACTCGTGGGAGGAATGTCAGCTGCAGGTAAAAGGCTACCCCGATGCCCGCTACAAAAGTTTTGACTCGCAGGAGGCCGCCGTCGAGGCTTATCGAGGCGACCCGGTGCAGGAGATGGGCATCCTGAAAGCCATCGCCTCCCATGATGCCAATCCTGTAGTCAACTATGCCGCGATTCCCGGCATCACTCTCGACGCTATCGCCGTCGACGCGGCTTGCTCACGCAACCCCGGCCCGGTGGAGTATCAGGGCGTGTGGGTGCGCACAGGGCAGCGCATTTTCCATGTCGGCCCACTGCCGGGTGGCACTAACAACATCGGCGAATACCTCGCCATCGTCCACGCCCTCGCGCTGCTGAAACGACGGGGACGTCCCGACATACCTATTTACAGCGACAGCCGCACGGCCCGCGCATGGGTGCGCAACCGCGTGGCCAAGACAACCCTCGCCCCGACGGCGCAGAACGCCGAAATTTTCCGCCTGCTCAACAACGCCAACGAGTGGCTCCGTAACAACACCTTCACCAACCCCATCCTGACATGGGACACCCCCCAATGGGGCGAAATTCCCGCCGATTTCGGAAGAAAATAGGTTTATTCACTCCCTTTAATATAATTTAAACAATTGGGGGGTAATTTCTTAAATTATGTGTAAATTTGCACTTGCGGTGTGCCTTTGGGACATCGGGAGCGCTCTCCCACATGCCATCACCATCCTACATGCCACAAAAAACACGTCATCTATCACTTTAACATATAACACCAATCTATTAATCTTTCGCGTATGAAAAAGTTTTTACTTTTTATTTCATGTTTACTGGCATTTGGCGCAACATCAGCTCAAGCCACTGGCACATGGGAAAAACTCACTAAAAATGATGTCCTGTCTAATGGCGACATTGTTACCCTCGTTTCTTTACCCACCACAGTCAACAATGTTGGGGATATTCCTTCTTTAGTTAGTGTCAGTTGCGAAAACGACATTATCAAGTTAAATGAATATGCATTAACTGATGGCGTATTCAGCGTTGAGCCCTTAAAGATTATACTTGAAGAAAATGGCACCAATTGGAATTTGAAAGTCGGAGAAAGTTATATTATAGCCAAATCAGGCAAAAACAACGCATTCTTAGATTCAACTGCGCAACCGGCAACAATTTCAATTGATGAGAATGGACTTGCTACAATTGCAGTTTCGGTTTCGAAAGAAAACAGAGTTTTGCAATTCAATCACAACACCGACAAAAACAATAAGGACTATGTAAGCCGAGCTAGAATTGCTTTCTACAAAAGCACTCAAAAAAATTGCTATTTGTACCGTTTCACCCCAGCAGGCGAAGAAAACCCAGACCCGGTTGACCCTGTTGAGCCGTCTAATTTAACTATTAAATACGGTGACATCTCTGTTGCTGAAAATGACGAAGTTTCTGTAACCGAAGGTACTGAATTTAATATCTCAGCCAAAGATGCGACAAGCATCACAATCACTGATATTGATGATAATATCCTTGCAAATTTCGATAGCAGCTCATGCAAATGGACTCCCGAAGTAATGGAGGAAAACATCATCACCGTTACCGCGTCTAACGAAGTCGGTGAAATAGCAACAATGTTCAGCCTTACAGTTGCAGAGAAACCTTTTACTCCAACTGATGTTACTGACGTTTTAACCGTTACTACATTTGGAATCTCCGGAACAACCTACAGCGAGTACACCGGCACTGTTGGAAATGCTGAATACAAAGCCTATGCAAACAGTAATAACAAAAATACTCCTTCAGGTGCGGCCGCTAATCAAGTAATAGGTCTGCGCATTAAAACCGACAAAGGCTACGGCGGCATCGTCACAACTGTCTCTCCCGGATATGCTGTAAAAGTCATTGCTACTCAATGGAAGCAACAGGCCGCAACCGGTCGCTCATTAACTATATATGGCCAAAACACCCCCTACACAACAGGTAAAGACACTCCGGAAGGCCGCAATTGGGGTGAAAAATTAGGCGAAATTGCCATTGAGTCAGGCGTAGCTAAAGAACTGATTTTAAGCGGCGGTTACAAATATATCGCTATTATGCCCAACGGAGGCGCATGCCAGCTTTCAGAAATCAAGATTGAGTGGGCATCGGAAAAACCGTCACTCCCCGAGGGTGGCCTTGACTTTACCACCGTTGACGTTGAAGACGCTTTCACCATCAGCAAAGACGCTGAATCAGCCGAAATCACTATTTCCGGCGTTCACGCTGAATCACATCTCTATCACAAGTTTACTCCCGCTGCCACAGAAACTCCCGAGGCAGCTCCCCGCAAGCTCGTAGACCACACAGGCTACACCAAGGTAGAGCGCAATGATGATAACACCCACACTGTCACCGTCAGCGAACCCGGCACACTTGAACTTTACGCTTATCACCCTGCAACTGACAGCAAGAGCGAAATCAAGACTATCACTGTCACCAAGGCAAGCGGCACCACCGCCATCGACGAAATCGGTGCTGATGTTGTCGAGGGCGAGGCTGAATACTTCAACCTCCAAGGCGTGAAGATCAACCCCGAAAACGCCACACCCGGTCTCTACATCCGTCGTCAGGGCGGCAAGGTAGCCAAAGTGGTGGTAAAATAATCCCAAGAGGTTAAAGATGATTCCCGGAAACACGGTGGTTCAGTCATGAGCTCCACCGACCGTTTCCAATACAACCCGGCAGGGCGCGACGCAAGAGAGCATCGCGCCCTGCTCGGTTATCCCCCGCCAAGAAACTGTGCAACTGACGATAGACAGCGAGAGGGATTGTAGGGGCGCGATATATCGCAATGTCACTAACTTAAGAAATAGAGGTCATATAAATTGACAAGCCGATT
>CAMWRO010000052.1 GCA_947176615.1 uncultured Porphyromonadaceae bacterium | reverse complement strand
GTGGATGGGAGTATAGACAATCTTGAGGTCTTTGTGACGCTCGATAACGTCGGGGCTGAGTGACAGCTTTTTGATTTCGCCGAGGAATGCGGCATCCACTTCGGGACCTACAATCTGAATCTTGCTCTTGTCACCTTGGAACTTGATTTCGCTCACTGACTTGATGCGGTTCACATTGTCGATGATGTTGGTGTCGTGGGGGGCGATAATCTGCGCGCCGTCTTCCCAGTAGGCTTTGTATCCGTTGTAGATTTTGGGGTTGTGGGAGGCAGTGATGTTGACACCGCTCTGACAGCCGAAGTAGCGGATGGCAAACGACAGCTCGGGGGTGGGGCGGAAGCTGTCGAAAAGATATACTTTGATGCCGTTGGCCGAGAAGATGTCGGCAACGATTTCGGCAAATTTACGGCTGTTGTTGCGCACGTCGTGACCCACGGCTACCTTGATTTCGTCAAGGCCGCTGAAGGCTTCCTTGAGATAGTTGGCGAGGCCCTGAGTGGCTGCTCCGACGGTGTAGATGTTCATGCGGTTGGAGCCTGCGCCCATGATGCCGCGCAGACCGCCTGTGCCAAATTCAAGGTCTTTGTAGAACGACTCGATCAGTTCGGTTTTGTCAGGGTTGTCGAGCATTCGCTGCACTTCGGCGCGTGTCTCTGCGTCGTAACCCTCACCAAGCCACGCCTGAGCCTTGGCGGTGACTTCTTTCAATAATTGTTCATTTTCCATATATATCAATAGATGTGGAGGAAGGTCCGTTTCCCTCCGGGTTAAGTTCTGTTAGTATCAAGGCAAATTTAACGTGTTTCAATGAGATAACAAAATATCAGTCCCTAAATTATTAACAAAAACCTCAAAAAAATTTAATCAGTCTGCTGCATTTGCGCTAAAACACCTTGAGAATGAAATAAATTCTTCATGCTGACGCAAATTTTTTATTTATTGGGCGGAATCTGTTACCGATTCTGAGTCTAAAGGCGTAGTTTTGCTCCCATAATAAATTCAATTCATTTTTACAATAACTTTTTTTCTGTTTTAGAATCGGTTAATCTTAATATCATTAAAATGAGACATTTATCATTCCTTAAAACTAAGGCGCTAATTGTATTATGCACATTAACCCTCTCGATATTCATTACAAATGCCCGTGATTATGCGAATTGGATGGCCGAATTGCCCGATGAAGCCTACGTCGCCACCCTTTCGATACCCGGCACCCATGACTCGGCGACCGGCAACGGGTTTGCCGGAGGAGCGGCAAGTGTGTGGGATTTGTTCTCAAAGACACAGGATCTCACCGTAGAGCAGCAGATGGAGATGGGGGTGCGGGCATTTGATTTCCGCCCGGGAAATCAGAACGGCCGTCTGCGCTGTTATCACGGAATGTCGGAAATCGCTTATTGGTTTGATGACGCGGTGCGCGACATCTGTAAATTTCTCGACGCTCACCCCGACGAATTTTTCTTTATACATCTGTATAAGGCTACCGATGATTTAAACAAGGGCGTGACCGAGTTGCTGACCGAGCTTATAGAGACCGAGGATGTCGCGCCCCATGTCGCACGGTTTGCGCCCGACCTGACTGTGGCCGATATGCGCGGCAAGATTCTGTTCATGCCCCGCTCTGACATAAACTGGACTTCTGACATGGCTGCATGTCTTTTTGACTGGGCCGAGACCGGATGGGAAACCCGTGAGCAGTTTGTGAAAAATTACTTGGCTGACCGGCGTTGTCGCATTGTAATGCAGGATCTGGCCAATACCGATTCTGACAAAAAAATCGAACAGGTGGTCAGGCTGCTTGATTTTACCACGTCCTATTCTCCGGCCCATTCTCGCGACATGGTGTGGGCGATGAATTTTGCGTCGAGTTACGCGGGTTCCATTTCGACAAGTGCAAGCTATTGCGAAAATGCGTCGAAGGTAAATCCCGCCATTATCGATTATCTCGGCCGCATCTCGGGCCCCACCGGCATTGTGCTTGCCGACTGGGTAGGTGACAATGACCACATTCTCGGAGAAAAAGTGTATAATACCCGAGGGGAGAGTCTTGTTCAGGCGATTGTCGACAATAATTTCAGTTACCTGCCGACGCTCTATGACAAGGCCGATATTCCTGCATGGAATGAAACGATTGTTGACCAATTGGTTTCCCCCAAGCTCTATCACGGTATTACAGCGTGGATGGATTGTGACTCTGACGGTCTGCTCGACCTTGTTGTCAAGGGTCGTGACCAAAACAGCGGCAAGAAACCGGGATTCTGTGTGATGAAAAACAACGGTACCTCTCTCGGGAGTGTCGCCGCCGTTCCTTTCCCCGAATCGTCGGGCAGCGACAATGAAAACCGCAACCGCATCATGATACCGGTTGATTATAATGCTGACGGACACGTTGACATGCTTTACGGGTGTGCATCCGGAACGTTTCTGCTTGCCAATGACGGCAATGGAAATTTTGCCGAGCCTCTTGACGGGGATGGAAACAGGATTTTCTCGCTCGGTGACACTGAAATGAATTTTGACCGTTCAGGTGAGAACGCGATGGAGACCCGCGGTGTGGCCGGGTTGATGCTTGCGGCTGATCTTGACATGGACGGTTATCCCGATATAGTGACATTCTCGTCGGGAACAACCGGCATTAACGGTGTGCCGGTTATTTACCGCAACGAGTGTGGCAGTGTCAGTGGCCGTTTCTCGCAGGCAGAATCTGATTTACCACAGTTGACGCAGGGGACGATGGCTGTCGGCGACTATGACGGCGACGGTTGTCCCGATTTGTTGATTTCGGGTGTGAGCGGTGCCACGCGTCAGGTGTGTATCTGTCTTAACCGTGGTTTTGCTGACGGTAAATTTCACTTTGAGACCCTTATTCCCGAGGAGTTGCAATCGTTTGCGACAGATCGCGGAATTGTCGGTTTTGTCGACATTGACAATGACGGCTTGCTTGACATTTTCGTCTCGGGTCGTTTGCGCGCCTATTCTGACCGCACATCCTATGCGTCAAGCCTGTTTCGCCACTGTCAGGACGGGAGTCTGAAAAAAGTATATACTCCCGCGCTGCCGGTGTGTCACAGCGGTATGGACTGGGCCGATATTGACGGGGATGGTTTCGTCGATATTGTATATGGTGGAACCGCTAAGATTTTCAACGGTGTCGAGAACCGTCGTGTTACTTATGAGACAGCATCGACAAGTGTTCTTTTCAACCGTGGCGATGGGACTTTCTGCCGCGACAACACGATGCTTGCGCCGTTGCGTGCAGGAGTGTCGGTCAGCGTGGCCGATTACAACGGAGCCGGTCGCGCCTCAGTCGCATTGATGGGTATGAGCGACGACAATAGCCTGCGCCTCTATGAACCCGCTGAAAAACGAGAGGTTGCCCTTCCCGGTGAAATTATTCCCGAGATTGACGACACGGCCGACGGCAAGGTGACGCTGTCATGGAGTCGGGTTGGCGGCGGTCTGCGCTACAACTATGTTATCGAAACCACTGACGGTCATCTGTTCTCGGCTGTTCCGGTCGATGTTGCCACAGGCCGCCTCCGCTCCGCCGATGTCAATGCCGCCACGACAGCCACGGCGGTGACACTCAACATCGACGGCAGGAAAGTAAAGCGTTACGGCGTTCAGGCAATCAGCCCGTCCAAGAGAGGCGGCATGTTGAAAATGATATGGCTGAACGACGAGTCGGCAATAGACATTGTCGATGCCGATGCGGAGCGCGCGCCTGTCACCTATTTCAATCTTCAGGGTCAGCAGGTCTCAACCCCCTCGGGCGGAATTTTCATCGAGTGCCGTGGCGGCAAGGCCGTCAAGCGCTACATACCTTAGCTTTTTGTCAATTTTAAGTTACGATATTTGTCAAAACGCGGCAAAAGGCGTAACTTTGTCATGCCAAAGTATGTATTTTCAATAAGGTAATCGATTATGTTTAATTTTTTCAGCCGTAAAAAGGACCCGATAAAACTCCCCTTTGTCACCGATATGCACTGCCACATCGTTCCCGGTGTGGATGACGGTTCACCTGATGCCGAGACTTCGGCCGACTTGGTGGAACGAATGATGCAGTGGGGCATAACCCGTATTATCGCCACTCCGCATGTTACGGAGGCTTCGTTTGAAAATACGCCCGACATTCTCGACCCGGCTTTTGACGAACTTCAGGAGGCTGTAAAGCAGCGGGGGATAAATATTGAATTGAGCCGCTCAAGCGAAAACCGTCTTGACAGCTTTTTTAAGACGCTGCTTGACGAAGGACAGATTCAACCGTTTCCCAATAATTATATCCTTGTCGAAAATTCATTTGTACAGGAGCCGTGGCAGCTTGACAAACTGCTGTTTGACCTCAGGATAAAAGGATTCTTCCCGATTCTCGCCCATCCCGAGCGCTACATGTATTACAGCCACGAGAACCCTGAACGTTATGACGTGTTGCATCACGCGGGAACGTTGTTTCAGATTAATGTGCTGAGTCTTGCGGGATATTACGGCAAGCACGAGAAAAAGGTTGCCGAGATGCTGATTGAAAAAGGATATGTGGATTTTCTCGGGACTGACCTGCACCGTCGCAGCCATGCCGACGCTATCGACGCTTACCTTGTTACCAAAGATGCCCGGCGCCACGCCGATGCTCTGCGCGGCCGCTTAAAGAACGACAAGGCGTTTGTCTGACCGGCGCGGTCATTCGTCCAGCAGCTGGAGACCGGCACGTTGTGGCCGCGTCATTTTGGCAAGGACACAGTTGTAGGAATGTCTGATGAGGCGTTGCAGCAGAGCGGGCGGAATCTCGCCGTTCAGCCGCACCATGTTCCAGTGTTTCTTGTTAAAATGGAATGCGGGGCGGATGCCGTCATGTTCCTCGCGCAGTGAAACTGCCAGTTCGGGGTCGCATTTCATGCTTATCCACTCGGGGTTGTCAAGCGGCAGCAGGGCAAACATCTTGTCGCGCACCTTGAAGACGAGATGCACGTTGTCAAATGGAAATGTCTCGACAACTTCGGGCAGCGACATGCAATATTGGTAGATTTCTTCGCAGTTCATAGTCGCGGGACTTTATAACCGTGTTTTTCAAGGAGAGTGAATGTCTCGTCGCGCCCGGCATTGATGCGGTCGGGGTAATGGGCGTCGCTGTTGACCATCAGCGGAACGCGGGCATCAATGAGCCGCTGCCAGAATCGGGGCGATGGAAAGAGACGGTTGTTCTGATTGAGAGCTTTTGTGTTGATTTCGGTAATCACGCCTGATGACAGGATGAGGTCAATCATCTCGTCGATGTGGCGGTGATACCACGGCTCGTCCTCTATCCCCGGCTGATATTGCGAGGCGTTGAATCCGATTTTGTCAAAGTGGCCGAGGATGTCAAATCCGCCTGCTTGGAGCATCTCTTTCGAGCGGTCGTAGAACTTGTCGACGACGTAGCGGATATCGTTGTCGAAATGCTCTTTCATTTTGACGAAAAAAGCCTCGGGACGACCGTCGATGTCAATCTCCTCGCCTGTGACAAGCGACGGGATGAAGTGAACCGAGCTGAGACGGTAGTCGAGCGGGAGTGTGTCGAAATAAGGATTGGTGGCGCCCCATTTGTCGCCGAGGTAGTCGATTTCCATTGAGGCGTAAAAGTTGACGCGGCCGCGATACAGATCCTTGATGCGGTCAACTTCGGCAAGATAGGCCGGGACGTTTTCGGCAAGCATGTTGCACGACGTGGGCATCGGAACGGTGGAGTGGGGGGTGAATCCCCAGTGTGTGAAGCCGGCCTTGGCCACAGCCTCGGCCATTTCGGTTATTGTCGCGTGGCCGTCGCAAAACTGAGTGTGGGAGTGGAAATTGTATTTTCGTGAAGATGTTATAATCTGACGAAGCATTTTCAGTGCAAAAGTTGAGTGATATATACAGACACATAAGCAAATAAGTCGTGAGGCTTATTTGCTTATGTGTCTGTGTTGATTAGGTCGTTATTTGTTGGCAATCGGGGGATTGGCGATATTGTTGCGCATGGTGGTGTCGGCTTCCATATTCTTCATGCGGTAATAGTCCATTATTCCGAGGTTTCCGCTGAGGAATGCCTGAGCCATAGCGCGAGGGAGTTCGGCCTCGGCCTCGATGACCTTTGCGCGGGCTTCCTGAGCCTTGGCTTTCATCTCCTGTTCGAGGGCGATTGCCATCGCGCGGCGTTCTTCGGCCTTGGCTTGGGCGATGTTCTTGTCGGCCTGAGCTTGGTCAATCTGGAGCGCGGCACCGATGTTCTTGCCTATGTCAATGTCGGCGATGTCGATTGACAGAATCTCAAACGCTGTTCCGGCGTCGAGACCCTTGCGGAGCACGAGCTTGGATATGTTGTCGGGGTTTTCGAGAACCTCTTTGTGGCTTGCGCTTGAGCCGATTGACGAGACAATGCCTTCGCCGACACGGGCAAGCACGGTGTCTTCACCAGCACCGCCGACAAGCTGGCGGATGTTGGCGCGCACGGTAACTCGGGCGATGGCGATAAGCTGGATGCCGTCCTTGGCCACGGCTGTGACATGGGGAGTCTCGATTACCTTGGGGTTGACTGACATCTGCACGGCTTGGAACACGTCGCGTCCGGCAAGGTCGATGGCTGTCGCCATCTTGAACCCGAGGTCGATATTGGCCTTTGATGCCGAGACGAGCGCGTGGACCACTTTCTCGACGTTGCCGCCCGCGAGGTAGTGGGCTTCGAGTTCGTCGCGTGTCACGTCGTTAAGTCCGGCTTTGTGAGCCTCGATGAGGGCGCGCACGATAACCGAAGCGGGAACTTGGCGTATGCGCATCAGGAACAGTTGCATCAGTGAGATTCTGACACCGCTGACACGGGCCGAAATCCACAGAAAGAAGGGCACATAGTAAAAGAAAATGCATAGCAAAATCACAATGCCCACGAGGATAAGAATCAGTGTAAGTTCCATCTTTTGTGTGATTTATGGTTGTGAGTACTTAATTTGTCGATAGGTTGCCGGGGTTATTGCTCCATTTTGACCACCTCGTTGGATAGGCGGCGCAGTTCCCTGCGGTCGTTTTCAAGTTGCGACTCCAGCGATTTTATTTCGGAAGAAACGGCTGTGTCGCCGTCGCGGTAGGACTGGCGGAGGTCTGCGAGGCGAGCGCGCTTGTCGGTATATTTTTTCCGCGCATCAAGATAGCGTTCCATAGCTTCGCGACCTTGCCGCCGGGCAAAGTCATCGAGCGAGGTATAAATCTTGCCGCCGGGCATCGCAAATTCAAATTCGTCTTTTCCGATATTGCGCTTGTTTTCTCCTATCGCGGCGATGCGGTTGCGGATGTCGCTGAAATCGTCATCAGGTTCCCAAGTGTCTTTTATCGATGACACGCGGGCAAAGTCGACAAGACCTTCGGTATCGACCGGATAGTTGATGCGCAGGTCTTGGGGGATGAATGTGTAGATGGTTACCGAGTCGGTCAGTCCGTTTCGGTCAGTGACCCACCAGCCTGTTCCGGTCACCTCGTCAATGGCATAGAGATAGTCATTGGCAGGGGAGTTGTAGGGCATACCGATATTGGACGGCTGAAGGAACCCGTCCTCGTCGCGTCGGGAAATAAAAATGTCGAGACCGCCGAGCGAGCTGTCGCCGTCGGCTGCGAAATAAAGGGTCACGCCGTCGCTCATGAGGAACGGGAAATCAATCCATGAGCCGGAATTCTCACCAAAAATTGATGAGTAGTCAAAGAGCTTGACCGGTTTGTCCCAGTTGCCGTCGACGAGCTTGACCGACTCAAACATGACCGACTTCTCCCCGTCGGCATCAGAGCCTACCCAGATTATGTCGTCACCGCTCTCGCTGACGTAGGCAGCATCGCTGAACAGGTCTATGCCGTTGTCGGCGAGCCATTGTTCTTTTATTATTTTTTCAATCAGTTCGCCCGACTGAAGGCTTCCCACGGGTCCTGCGAGCTTGATGAAACGGTAAAAATCGTTGTAGGGGACGTTGATACTGTCGATGATTTTGATTTTTTCCACGCGGTCAAGCATTGACCGGCCCAGCAGGATGCGCCCGGCGAGATAATCGGTCCAGTCCATAGGCTCGGTGGCACCTGTGGGGATGTAATTGTTGTCGGCAGCAGCCTCGGCTTTGGACCGCTTGGCAATGTATTTGTCGAGATATTCCTGCGCGCGGTCATAGTCATACAGGTTGAAATATACCTCGGCGAGACCAAGATTGGCGGTGTGGTTTCCCTTGAGATAGAAAGGGATGGCCTCGCGATAACGTCCCGCTTTCTTCAAGGCATTGCCGGCAGCGAGGTTGAGACCTTGGTTTCTGGGGGCCTCACGGGCGGCCGAGACTGCGGCATTGACTTCGTCGGTCGAAATCTGTGCTGCCGCCGTGACGGCACACATCATGGCCGTCAAAGATATTATCAGGCGAGATAGAATTCTCATATAGCGTCAATTTGTTTCTACAAAGATACTGTTTATTCTTCAGATTTTCTGTAATTACGGTGAAAAAAGGTAATTTTGCGAAAAAATTACATCTTGATATGGCTGATAATTATCTTGAAAACAAAATGGAGGAATACCGTGCCGGGAAACTCGGCCGCCGTTCACCGCGCCCTGTCGTCTCCCCGCAGCGGCGTGAGGGGGAACTGGTAGTGAAATATCCCCGATTGAGGGTCTACGTCACCGGCGGTGCCGATGGAATCGGGCGCGAGATTGTGAAGTCTTTTCGCGAGATTGACTGCCGCGTGGCTTTCTGTGATATAAACACCAAGGCCGGGACTGCTCTCGCTCAGGATTGTGGCGCGAGATTCTACCCTCTTGATGTCTCAGACAGCGCTGCATTGGAACGCAGTCTTGCCGATGTAGCCGGGGCATGGGGCGATATTGACGTTATCGTCAACAATGTCGGGGTGGGGGATTTCAAGCCGCTGCCGACTCTCGCAATCGATGCGTTGCCGCGCGTAATTGACACCAATCTGCGTCCTGTCATGCTGACGGCACGTTTCATTGCGCGTCACCGTCAGGCGATGACGGAGGCGAATCCCTTTGGCGGACGCATCGTCAACATCTGCTCGACCCGCTGCATGATGAGTGAGGCCGGTACCGAGGCTTACTCGGCGACCAAAGGGGCTGTCGCGTCGCTGACCCACGCTCTGATGATGTCGCTTGCTCCGCTGCGCATAACCGTCAACGCCATTTCGCCCGGATGGATAGAGGTTAAGGATTATGACTCGCTGCGGCCTGTGGATCACGAGTGTCATCCCTCGCGGCGCGTGGGGCGTCCCGGAGATGTCGCCCGGCTTTGCCGTTTTCTGTGTCACCCTGACAATGACTTTGTCAACGGTGTCAATATCCCGGTCGACGGCGGCATGACGCGGTGCATGATTTATCCTGAATAATAAAAAAGCGAGGCGGAAGGATGTCGGTTCCTTCCGCCTCGTTTTTATAGGTAGGTTGTCGTTATTTCACATACAGCTTGCGGGCCGAGCCGTCGCTGTAACGTGCGATGTAGATGCCGGGGGCGAGGTTGTCGGTCGAAACCTGTGCGCCCGAGAGGGTATAGACGGCAACTACGGTAGCGTTACCGTTATCGGTGATGATGTCTTCGATGCTTGATTTTTTCTGAACTACGGTGAATTCCTTGCTCACGCCCGGAGCGGAAACTTTGACGAATCCGGCACGGATGTCGCTGTCATATTCGGCTGCGCTCACGCTGAGCTTGCATCTGTTGCCTTGACCGCTTACCGAGGCGTTAATCCACGATGAGCATTCCACTGTGAACTGTTCGGCGTTATAGTAGCTCTCCATATTGACGTCAGCTGTTGTTCCGGCGCCGAGGTCGATTTCATCGGTGTCGCATTCCAGCCACGGATAGCAGCCGTCGAGGTTCAGGGCGAAGGCACCCGCCATGTCGCCATATTCATTGGCAATGTTGGCCATAGACGAGAGTGATGTGCCGACGTTTCCGTTAAAGCTGATTTCTTTTTCAAGGAATCCATATCCGACCATTGCCGGTTTCCATGTCTGCATGGGGGCAAAATATGTTACCTCGGGCGAGCGGAATCCTGACAGTTTCACGATATAAGAGGGATAAGTCTCGTCAATCAGGACAGGAGTGGCAAATTTGAACGGAATGGTGAAATAAGCAAAGATTCCATCGTCGGATATCAGGAAATCTTCACCCTTGCATGTGGCGGCAGCCATCGGCTTGTCAGCGGGGACATAACCGTCTTCAACCTCAACCATGGGATAGATTTCGTAGGTAAATTCGGCATCGGGATTTACCTTACCGTATGCGTTGACCCAACCGCCTGATACTACAAGGGGAGAGGCTGCGGGATACATGAAGTTCATAATCGCGGTAAGATGAGCATACTCGCCTTCTTCGTTCTGACCGTTAAATGTGTAATCGGTCCAGAATTTATCGGTTCCGGCTCCGTATCCGAAAATCGGGAAAGTGCCGAATTCATCTTCTCTTATTAAAGATGCGAAATTCAGTCCGTATTGAGCGGGGCTGAGGGGCATCAGACCGAATTGCATGGTTTCCCCGCCTACTTGTGCCTCGCCACGGCCGCCGACTTGAAATTTGCCGGGAGCGGTGAACGACGACCCGGCATATCCGGGAGCCTCCGCGGTCAACGTGGGGTTGTCATACCAGTTATCGCGTGAGATGAACAGTCCTTCCTCGTTGTAACGGGGCGAGTAGTAAACGTCCATCAGCTCGTCTTCGTCAGTGGTCAGGGTGCCTTCACCTTCGGGGTTGGCGTAGGTCCAAGTATAGGATGCATCCTTGACATAGTCAGTGAGGTTCATCCAGTACAGCGGTGCGAAGGGAGGCATGAGGGCAATCGGCTCGGGAGCGGCCTGCGGGAGCGCGTTGCTGACGGTGCCATAGTACTGGGTGCAGAAGTTGGGGATATAAGAGGTGGTCATTTCGGGAAGACCCACGCGCACCTCGTCAAGGAACATGGAGTTGCCTTCTGACCCGAGATATTGGAATCCGATACGGATCTCTTTGCCCGCATAAACGTCAAGAGGGAATGAGTACTCTTTTAAGGCCGCCGACATTTCTTCTTCAAGCTCGGTGATTTCCTTTACGGTTTTACCCATGAGGGCCTCGGCAAAGTCATGGAGAACAATCCAGTCGTTGTCACCCTCCTTGACCATAACGCGGAAACGCTGGCGGATAACCTGTTCAATCCATTCGTAGCCATTGTTTTCATCCTGATATTCCTTGCCGGTCTTGAAGAAATAGAGCGGTGAAAGCAGTGCGTGGAACGACAGAATGTCTCCTTCTTGGATTTTTACCGAAGGGGAAATGAGCCATTCGTCCTGCTCGGTGTTCCCGATCGGGAGCAGCATCATGAAATTGCTGCCGTCGGTCGGGGCCGGATAATAGGTAGAGGCTTGTGCGTAACGGAACCATTTGTTTATTGTGGCGGGTTCCGGCTGGGTTTTCGATTCTCTTGTCCAGTTTTCGGGAAGCCATGTCTGGGATTCCTCTGAGTTGAAATTGGTCAGTTCGGCATTTTCAAAACTTTCAAAGAGGGATACGCCCGTTTTCTGAGCCTGTGTCGGCTTGATAGCTTTGTTGAACACAGGTGCAGTGGCCCCTATGGTCAATGCTGCCGAAAGACAGAGCGTGGTGAGTAAAAATTTTTGCATACTGTAATTTATAATTGGTTTAGATAAATGAATCAGAAATGTCAGTGCCTAATCTGACGGAATATGGTGAATAAAAATTGAGTACGAACTATGCAAAGATACTACAAATTCCGGTAGAAACAGGGCAGACCTGACTTATTTAATATAAATTAAATTTTATGCCGGGCAAGAATCTTAGTTTTGTTTTATTGCGCTAAAAGCAGTATCTTTGCATTTAATTTTTAGAACTTATTAATATACAATCATATTTTTAGATGGCTTTACAGTGCGGTATTGTCGGACTGCCCAATGTGGGCAAGTCGACTCTTTTCAATTGCTTGTCAAACGCTAAGGCTCAGTCGGCCAACTTCCCATTCTGTACAATCGAGCCCAATGTAGGTGTAATCACTGTCCCCGACGAGCGGTTGAACAAACTCGTCGAGATGTGTAATCCGCGCAGTGTCGTTCCCGCTACGGTCGAAATTGTCGATATTGCAGGTCTGGTCAAGGGAGCGAGCAAAGGTGAGGGTCTCGGTAATAAGTTTTTGGCCAATATCCGCGAGACCGATGCCATTCTTCACGTCCTTCGTTGTTTTGACGATGACAACATCACGCATGTCGATGGCACGGTGGACCCTGTGCGCGATAAGGAAATAATTGATTATGAACTTCAGTTAAAAGACCTTGAAACTGTTGAAAACCGCATGGCACGCACTCAGAAACAGGCCCAGACGGGTGGTGACAAGGTTGCCAAGATGCAGTATGAGGTCCTTAAAAAATTCCATGATGCGTTGATTGAGGGAAAACCCGCCCGGTCAGTGACCCTCGATACCCCCGATGAGGATAAATTTGCCCGCGAACTGTTCCTTCTGACATCCAAGCCGGTGTTATATGTGTGCAACGTCGATGATGCCTCGGCTGTCAGCGGAAATGCCTATGTCGAAGCAGTGAGAGAGGCTATTCAAGGTGAAAATGCCGAGCTGATGATTGTGGCAGCGCAGACCGAGAGTGAGATTGCCGAGCTCGACACATGGGAAGAACGTCAGGAGTTCCTGAATGAAATCGGTCTTGACGAATCGGGCGTATCACGGCTTATCCGTGCGGCCTACGCGCTGTTGAACCTTCAGACATTCTTTACCGCCGGCTCCGACGAGGTGCGCGCGTGGACTTTTATCCGCGGCAGCAAGGCCCCGCAGTGTGCAGGAATCATTCACACCGATTTTGAAAAGGGCTTTATCCGTGCCGAGGTAATCAAGTATGACGACTATGTGACGCTCGGGAGCGAGAGCGCGGTGCGCGATGCCGGCAAGATGGCTATCGAAGGGAAAAACTATGTGGCTCAGGACGGCGACATCATGCACTTCCTGTTTAACGTGTAGGCGACCGCAAGCGACCCCCTCGGGATAAAATCACTTATGCAATACATTCGGGGTCGCGGGGGCGGGGGGGGGGAGGCGACCGCCAGGGAAGTGGGGGGTTTGGGTTGTTTTGGGCTGTGTGTTT
>CAMWRO010000051.1 GCA_947176615.1 uncultured Porphyromonadaceae bacterium | reverse complement strand
CTATTATGTCGTTAAAATCACGGGAATACTTTCTGACAAAGCAATAACCGCCCATAGCCATCAGAATCGTTGCGACAGCACTCGGCAGACGCGACGAAAACTCGGTCACACCACCTGTGAGCCACGACGCGGCAACAATGAGCCATGCAAGAAACGGAGGCTTGTAAGGGATGTCTCCACCACAGCTCTCGGGCAATATATAGTTTCCGCTGTTAATCATCGAGACAGCCACGACAGCCTCGCGTGGTTCACCCTTGGTATTGAAAAGCGTATCCCCAAGCCACGGCACAAACATGACCACGAGAACCAAAAGTGTCATAAAAAAGAATATTCGGCGCATAAGTAAGTTTGTTCTATTGATTTAAAGAACAAACTTACTAATTTTTCACCAATAATCGCCAACTTTCCCCTCAAATTCTATAATCATTTTAACCTGCGAGGCAGCCGAGGTTTCTAAACTTACTTTTGCTTCAATATTTCAACGGCTTTGGCGAGTTGAGAGTCTTTATGGTTAATCAAATCATCAACTGTGTACTTAATCTCTACATCAGGAATAATAATACCAGTTTCTATGATGCCTGTTCCATCGGGATTAAAATATGCCCATGTTGATAACCCATAGCTATAACCGTTAGGTAAATCAAAGTAACGAGGGTGTGAAACAACTCCGATAGTATGAGTTCCCACTAATGTAGCCAATCCAAGATTTTTCATCGTGACCGCACAATGCTTCCTACGGCATCGGCAAACACCTTGCAGTCATTAACGAGTAAAAGCCCACGCTATAAGCGTGAGCCTCAACTTTTACTCTTGACTGCTTCTTGAAATTTTGCCGATTTTTAGGAAGCAAGAATAAAGCTAACACTTTTTATCTATGTGTCTGTGAAAGATTTATTTCATAGACATCATTCTGTTATGAAATTTTTAAGGTCGAAGAACATTAGGCGTGTTTCTTCGTCCTTGTCTGATTCTGTTATACATTGAAAGCCGTTACGTTCATAAAACGGCACGGCAGTTTTCAGAGCATCTACCGTAATAAAGCGGCAACCAAGACGCTTTACATTAGAGAATGCATACTTGATGTTGTCAAGTATGAATGTCCCAAGACCTTGACCGGAATAATTTTCATTCACAGCAAGGCGACCAACTTTTACTGCGGGATAACTTCTGCGACGTTTGGAGTTTGGAATATTGCGATTAAGTTTATTCCAAACGCCTTTTTCATCAGGATTGAATATAATTTTGTCAGCAAGCAAACTGAAATAGGCTGCGGTCTTATTCTGCTCCATATATTCGAGCAAATAAGTCACAGCCATAAGTTCTCTTTGAAAATGCTTTGCGACTTCAAAAAGAAAATCGTTCAAATCGCCATCAGCGCATTTGAACGGCTTTATGTCGGAGTCCTCTGTGAGTTGGAACTGTCGCACTTGCTGAAATCAATTTTCACCACTGGAAATTGCTTATGGATTTCATTACTTCATAAGCCTTGCGGGCACGTTCCTTCTCCTCTTTGGACACAGGTTTTGGGGTGGAGATAAGTGTTTCAAATCTCACCGCATCGTTCCCTCGAAGTTCGGGGGTTTCTTTAATCGGTCGTGCCATAAAGCAGAAGTTTTTATATAATATCTTTCAAAGGTACAACTTTATAACAAATTTCACAAGTGTTTGACCGTTAAAGACTCAAAAATATTATCAGTGTGTCCGCTTTTTTATTTTGTCAATGCAGGAATCTCAACGTTTATATGTAAATTTGCACTCATGGAAACGAAACAAGAGAAACCCAAAGGCAAAGCTGCCCCGCGTCGTAAAGGCAAAAGAAATAAAAAATCAGCGGGGAAAAACTACACCCTTGCAATCCTTATTGTGACCTTGTCGGTAGTTGTTCTTATCGGCTGCATGACCATGTTTGTGTTCAAGAGCTACAACGGCAGCGACGAGTGGATATACATTCCCGCCGATGCGACCAAGGCGTCGGTTAAAGACTCGCTGAAGGCCCATCTCGGCTCCCCTATGGGAAACCGCGTGTACCTAATCTGGTCTACGCTTGGCGGCGACCCGCACCGCAACCGTGGCGCGTATAAAATTGAATCGGGAGAAAGCGCGCTTTCTATCAGCCGCCGCATCCAGCGCGGACAACAGACCCCGGTAAAGGTGTCGTTCAATGCCTCGCGCACAATGAAGGACATGGCACGCAAACTGACCCGCAACCTTCAGTGCTCACCCGAGGAATTTCTTGAATCATGTGACAAAGTGCTGCTCGACAGCGGCTACTCCCGTGAAGAATTTCCGGCATTGTTTCTCCCTGACAGCTATGAATTTTACTGGTCGGCCTCTCCCGACAACGTTGTGCGCCGCCTTCTCGGCTACCATAAACGGTTCTGGACACCGGAACGTCTTGCTAAGGCCGAGGCCGAGGGCATAACCCCTGTCCAAGCCGCAACCCTTGCATCAATCGTAGAAGAAGAAACAGCCAAACGCGACGAGCGTCCCGTTGTTGCCCGGCTCTACCTTAACCGACTGCATAAAGGGATGAAACTGCAAGCCGACCCGACTGTAAAATTTGCCACCGGAGATTTTTCCATCCGACGGTTAAATGCAACACATATCGCAATAAAATCCCCATACAACACTTATCATGTAACCGGATTGCCCCCGGGACCGATACGCATCCCCGATGCAGCAACAATCGATGCCGTCCTCGACGCTCCACGACACAACTACATATACATGTGTGCCCGCGAGGATTTCTCAGGCTATCACAACTTTGCCGTAGATTACGAAACCCACAAAGCCAACGCCCGACGTTATCAAGCGGAGCTAAACCGGCGTAATATTCACTAATCTCATGAACGATAACAACAGAATGGTATCAGTGGCGGTATTCCCGACTGCCGCTGAAGCATCAATCGCCCAAGGCATGCTGGCCAACAACGGCATTGAATCATTTATCGACAACTCGACTTCATCAAGCGTCTACCCCATCGCTTTCGGCTCGTTAGGCTTTGGCTCGGTCAACCTCGTAGTGGCTTCACCGGACGCAGAACGCGCCAAGCAGTTGCTTGGCGCGCATGATGATTAGAACCTGTTATTACAACTTAAAAGCCACGTTGTCGACATAGAGATTCAACCCTTCGGTTCCGACATAGGGTTCACCGTTTCCTGCCGACATCATCAATATCACATGGGTAGGCGTGGCATTTTCATTATCCCACCCCTCCTCTATCACCGGGACCAGTTTCCCCTTGGAATTTCGGGCATAATAAACATTGTTGCCGTTGCGCAGACCGAGATAACCGGCGTATCCCGGTTTAACCGACGCATTTCCATATACAATCGGTAACGAAAAACCGTTTACCCATCCCGATGAGGTTGTAAAAAGTTTCCCGGCTGTGCCCACGCGCTTGGCGTGCAACCCGCCTTCGGCATCTTCCCACCTGCGTTGCAGAAAGACGAAAACGACTGCGTCATCATGGCCGGGCAATGTTTTCTTACTGCCAAAACCCGAAGACTTTACCCGGGTGTTGGTCGCGGGCATATCAACCTTATAATCAAACACCAGTGCCCGAGGACGCCTTGTATATGCGACTCCCATATCCATTTTGGAATATGGATTTTTTGTACTTGTTACGGGTTCATACATCTGTCCGAGGAAAATCGAGCCGGCCACCATCACATCCATATTAATCAGTCCAAGCACCTTGACCCGTTCCATGAGGGTGGACAGTTTCGCACACTTATTACCGCCACCGCGGTCGTGAGGAAAAACCGCATTTGACCCTTTGGTCACACCTGATACTTTAGCATAGACATTGCTCGTAGCCCAAGGCGATCCTCCGACAGGGTAATAAGCCTTGTTTCCGTCAATCGTTGCGGCAGGGCCAATCTCGTATATGGTTTTGTCGTGACCGCCGATTACTGCTGACTCGTGTATAGTGCGGGTGACCCATTGGTTGAAATCACCATATTTGATTTTTTCGAGTCTTTGCGACTGAGCGGAAACTGCAATCAACACAGTCGCGGCAAATAGTGAAATCCTGTTCATAATGTGTCGTGGTTTGAGCAGCAAAAATCGCTATTTTATCTTAAACAGCATAATTATATAACATATAGACTAACCTTGGCGAAATATAGCAGAATCCTCCTGAAATAAAAACTTATTAACTTTGCAAAACGTTTTGATAGGAAAAGATTCATTCTTTTGGCCAAGTTAATTTACTAACATATTTTCATCGCTAAATGTTTCCTGCCGACACTCGACATATTATGCAACGACTTCTTACCGGACTGTTTACAGTACTGGTTTCGAGCATTTCGCTGTCGGCTGCGGAACATGACGGGACCTGCGACTCCCTGACAGGCACAAAACGCAATATTGTCACAAAAATCATTGACTATTTCGGCTCTGCCAACAAGCACGAGCTAACCCGCAAACCCGATTTCAGTATAATCGGCGGTCCACATTACTCAAGCGACACAAAATTCGGCATCGGACTTGTCGCTGCCGGGATATACAGCACCGACCCCTCCGACACGACTCTGTACCCATCCAATTTCTCCCTCTACGGAGACATCTCTACGGCAGGATTCTACATGATAGGCATCCGTGGTTCCCACATCTTCCCGCGTGACACCCGCCGCATAAACTATGACATATATCTGTCATCGTTCACAACTTACTTTTGGGGAATAGGCTACACATATAACAGCCGCGACAAGAACAAGACCTCTTACAAGGATCTGCGTTTCACAATCAACGCTGACTACCTGTGGCGCATAGGCCGACACATATATATGGGCCCGACAGCCGAGTATAATTTTATCCGCGCGTCAGACATCAAAGCCAACGAATATCTCTGGGAAGGAGAATCACGCTCCACCAACAGCTATGGCATCGGTATGACAGCGCGTTATGACACCCGTGACCATCTCACCGATCCTTACAGCGGATGGTTCATACAGATTGACCAGCGTTTTTATCCACGGTTTCTTTTCAACGGCAATTACAACTTCACTGCCACTGAAATCGGGATAAACAACTATACCACAGTCTGGAAAGGCGGCGTGATAGCGTCACGCGCCCATTTGGACTACACCTCGGGCCACACCCCGTGGGGGCTTTTGCCATCACTCGGAGGCAGCCACACAATGCGCGGCTACTATGAAGGCCGTTACCGCGACAAGATTGCCGCCGACATAACCGTAGAGCTGCGGCAGCACATCTATCGCCGTAGTGGAGCCGTGGTATGGTTAGGAGCCGGAAGCATCATGGAAAAATTCAGAGACTTCAAGTGGAAAGACATCCTGCCCAATGCCGGAATCGGCTACCGCTGGGAGTTCAAAAAACGCACCAATGTCCGTCTTGACATAGGCTTTGGCAAAGGGGAATGGGGATTTATATTCAATATTAACGAGGCATTCTGATGAACGATAAAAAGCAAAATACAACCAAGTGGCTGCCGGGGACAATACTCATCTACTTCTTGGCAACATTAATAATCCCCAATGTCATCCTTGCCATAACCGAGCGACTATCCCTGTGGGGGGCGGCGACATGTATAATACTTCCTCTCGGCATCTATGTCCTTTTCAGCTCGTTCTTCCGCAACGGCGGACGCACAATATGGTTTCTTTTCCCACTGACGTTTCTCGCCGCATTCCAGATTGTACTATTATACCTGTATGGCCGCAGCGTCATCGCCGTGGATATGTTTTTGAATCTGACAACGACCAATTCGAGCGAAGCGGCCGAGCTGCTCGGAAACCTCCGGCCCGCGGTATTGCTTGTTATCTTCCTGTATGTTCCTACTCTTATCGGGGCAACATGGATGATAGCCACCCACCGGCTTGTCTCGACGAAATTGTTGTCAAAAATGCGACATATCGGGCTCACGACAACAATTGCAGGTATCGTAACCCTTTCAGTTTCCTATCTCTCCGGGCCCTACTCGATTCTGACCGATCTTTATCCGGTCAATGTATTCTATAATATCGGACTGGCAGTAGACCGCACAATCAAGACCGACAGATATTACGAATCATCACGCGGCTATAAGTTTCAGGCGACAGCATCGGGAAATCCCGACGTGCGTGAAATCGTAGTCCTCGTTATCGGCGAGACCTCCCGTGCCGAGAATTGGCAACTTTACGGCTACAATCGCGAAACAAATCCACGGTTGTCACAAACCGACTCGGTTCTGATAGGGCGGCACACACTCAGCGAGTCCAACACGACCCACAAAAGCGTGCCGATGCTGCTCAGCCCCGTAGATGCGACATGTTATGATTCGATATATCATGTAAAAAGTGTCGTGACCGCTTTCAAGGAGGCCGGTTATAGCACTGCGTTTTTCTCAAACCAGCGATATAACGGCTCATTCATAGATTTTTTTGCCAACGAGGCCGACACGACACTCTTCATAAAGGAGACAGACAATCCTGCAATGGCCAATGCCGGCGATCAAGCATTGCTTGACTATGTAAAAGCCACAATCGCCGGCAACAATCATAAGCAACTGATTGTCCTGCACACTTATGGTTCTCATTTCAACTACAACGAGCGGTATGACAGCATCGACCGCCATTTCATGCCCGACCATTATCCCGATGCATCGGTCGAGTATCGTGACAATCTGATAAACGCCTATGACAACACAATCGTGGCCACTGACCGTTTTTTGGCATCATTGATAGAAATCCTTTCTGACAGCGATGCCGACGCATCCATGCTATACACGTCGGACCACGGGGAAGACATCTATGACGACAGCCGTCACCTTTTTCTCCACGCATCCCCTCTCCCCACCATCCATCAGATAACAGTTCCCATGCTTGCATGGCTCTCCCCCGGTTTTATCCGCCACCATCCCGACGCATACAACATCATGAAATCCAACATGGAAAAGGAGATTTCATCATCGCGCTCGTTTTTTCACACGGCACTTTCATTGGGCGGGATACAGACCCCGGTAGCCGACCCTTCAGCATCCCTGCTGTCACCGGATTATGCACCGCGCCGGAACCCGCTCTATCTCAACGACCATAACCGGCCTGTAGATTGCCGCTCTATAACTCACACAACACCGGAATATTGCGTGACAAAACATATATTTCAGCAAAAAAATGTCAATTCTGTTGCATTGAGCGGGAAAAATATTTAACTTTGCAATAACGATAGAAGAAAACATTTATTATATAGTTACTATTAAAACCCAAAACGCCTATAGAACATTGCTACTCTAACCAATAAATTTAGAATAGAAATGCAACATTTGACAAAGCTCACTGATGAAGAATTGGTAGCGGCTTATGCCAACGGTGATAACAGTGCGTTTGACACACTGCTGAAACGCCACGAGACGCGTGTGTTTTCCTACATTCTCCATATTGTCAAAAACAAAGATATTGCCGACGATGTGTTTCAAGAAACATTTGTCAAGGCAATCATAACTATAAAACAGGGACGTTACACCGAGCATGGCAAATTTTCGGCATGGCTCACCCGCATCGCCCACAACTTGATTATAGACCATTATCGTCAGGAACGCACCGAAAATGCGGTATCTTCTGACGAGGAAGATTTCGACATGCTGAACCGCCGCGAACTTTGCGACGGGACTGTGGAAGATTTCATTGTCTCAGAACAGATTGACGAGGATGTGAGACGCATTGTCATGGCGTTGCCCGACACTCAACGCGAGGTTCTTGTCATGAGATATTACCGCAACATGTCGTTCAAGGAAATCGCCGATGCCACTCGTGTCAGCATCAACACCGCGCTTGGCCGTATGCGCTACGCGATACTCAACATGCGGCGCATCGCCAAGGAGAACAACATCTCCCTTGCCGTCTGAACCACGCACAGATATTACCATAAAAACGAAATCCGCAAAAGTCAGAAGCTTTTGCGGATTTCGTTTTTTTATCTGTACACCTTGATTTCAGGATTTATGCGTAGCAAGTGGGCGACAAAACCGTCACGGTCACGAGGCGAGATTTCAAGAGGCGCGAAACTTTTCAGCACCTTTCGGTCACTGAACTTTATCGACAGACGGCGAGTCGAGCAAGCCGGTCCGGCAAGATAGCCGGTACAATACCTGACCTCTGAAATTTTGTCGATGGGGAGCGGATGTGGTCTAAAAAACTGATACACCACCAACTTGTCTCCATCAACAGCATACCAACAGCCGCCGATGCCGCCAATAAACATACCGATTATCATCACTCCGTATATCGCTGTAAGCCACCACGGCCAGTCAGGGGCGGCAGCGGCAATTACACCGACAGCAAGAACCATGACGGCCCATAGCCACCAGTCAATGCGGGAGCGATAGACAACGCGACTCATATCAATCAAGTTTCAGGACGGCAAGGAACGCCTTCTGCGGCACTTCCACCGAGCCAATCTGTTTCATGCGCTTCTTTCCCTTCTTCTGCTTTTCAAGAAGTTTGCGCTTACGCGATATGTCACCGCCATAACACTTGGCAGTCACATCCTTGCGCACAGCCTTTATGGTCTCGCGGGCGATGATTTTTGCACCGATGGCAGCCTGAATGGCGATGTCGAACTGCTGACGCGGGATGAGTTCTTTAAGTTTCTCACACATGCGGCGTCCGAAAGTGACAGCGTTGTCGACATGTGTCAATGTGGACAATGCATCGACGCTCTCACCATTTAGGAGAATATCGAGTCGAACCAGTTTTGACTCGCGGAAATCATGAAGATGGTAGTCAAACGACGCATATCCTTTGGAAATCGATTTCAACTTGTCATAAAAGTCAATCACGATTTCCCCGAGCGGCATGTCGAAAATCATCTCCATGCGGTTACCCGATATGTATTCCTGCTTGACAAGTTCGCCGCGTTTGCCGAGACACAATGTCATTATCGGGCCGATAAAATCGGCGGCGGTAATGATTGACGCGCGGATATACGGTTCCTCGATGTGGTCAATCAGGGTCGGGTCGGGCAATCCCGAGGGATTATGCACCTCGGTCATGTTACCGTGCTTGTCATAAACGCGATAGGACACGTTGGGGACAGTCGTGATGACATCCATGTCAAACTCGCGGCCGAGACGTTCCTGTATAATTTCCATGTGCAGCAGTCCGAGGAATCCACAACGGAATCCAAAGCCGAGAGCCACCGACGATTCAGGCTGGAATGTCAGAGAGGCGTCATTAAGCTGCAACTTTTCAAGAGATGCGCGGAGATTCTCGAAATCCTCTGTCTCAATCGGGTAAACTCCCGCAAAGACCATCGGCTTGACTTCTTCAAATCCATCTATGGCCGAATCACACGGACGACCGACATGAGTAATCGTGTCTCCGACCTTTACCTCGCGGGAAGTCTTGATACCAGAGATTATGTAACCCACATTTCCGGCCGACAGCGAGTCACACGGCTGCATGTCGAGTTTCAAGACTCCGATTTCGTCGGCATTATATTCCTTGCCGGTAGCGACAAACTTGACGAAATCATTTTTGCGGATTGTTCCGTTTTCTATCTTGAAATAGGCGATAATTCCACGGAAGGGGTTAAACACCGAGTCAAAGATAAGAGCCTGCAGAGGAGCATCGGGGTCACCCACGGGAGCGGGAATGCGCTCGACAATAGCACGCAGAATCTCGGGCACGCCCACTCCTGTCTTGCCACTGGCACGGATAACCTCTGACGGGTCACACCCAAGCAAGTCGACAATCTGGTCTTCAACCTCGTCGGGGCGGGCGCTGTCAAGGTCAACCTTGTTTATAATCGGGATAATTTCAAGGTCATTGTCAATCGCCATGTAGAGATTGCTGATTGTCTGAGCCTGAATTCCCTGCGCCGCATCCACGATGAGCAAAGCGCCCTCGCAAGCGGCAATCGAGCGGGACACTTCGTAGGAAAAATCGACGTGCCCGGGAGTGTCAATCAGATTGAGCGTGTATTCCTCTCCGTCGAGAGTATATTTCATTTGGATAGCGTGGCTCTTGATTGTTATACCGCGCTCGCGTTCAAGGTCCATGTCGTCAAGCACCTGTGCCTGAAGCGCTTTCCCCTCGACTGTATTGGTGAACTCAAGCAAGCGGTCGGCAAGTGTCGACTTGCCGTGGTCAATATGTGCGATTATGCAAAAATTGCGGATATTCTTCATTATCTGTTATTTGTTGACTACAAAATTAACGATTTTTGTCGAGATTACAAAACGTCGTCTCCCCTATCCCTGCTGTTTCAAGTCGTCTTCCTCCATTGAGGCAAGTTCCCAAAGCGACATTGCATTTTCAAGCTGCTTGGTCAAGGCGGCATGACGGTCATAGATGTCAGGAGTTGTCTCACCGGCGGCAAGCGAAGCCTCGATAGCAGCCACTTCCCCTTCGAGACGCGCGATTTCGGCCTCGGCCTCCTCTACTTTTTTATGCGCCTTGCGGAGGATTTTTTCAAATTCGCGCTGCTCGGCATATGACCGGCGGGCGCGTTGTTTGGCCGTATCGGCCGGAACGGCTTCCGCCTTTTTCGGTTCTTTTTTTTCTACCTTGACATCCCGCGGGGCTGTCGTGCGTTCCAATTCGGCAAGAGACGCGAGCTTTTTCTTTTCAAGGAATTCATAAATACCCCCGAGGCATTCGCGCACCTGTCCCCCGCCAAATTCATAAACCTTTTCAACGAGTCCGTCAAGAAATTCGCGGTCGTGACTGACAACGATGACCGTGCCGTCAAAGTCTTTTATCGCCTGCTTGAGAATGTCTTTGGTCTTCATGTCAAGGTGATTGGTCGGCTCGTCGAGAATGAGCAGGTTGACAGGCTCAAGGAGCAGACGAATCATGGCCAGACGGGTTTTCTCACCACCTGATAGAACTTTTACCTTTTTGTCAGAAGCCTCGCCGCCAAACATGAACGCGCCGAGGATGTCCCGGATTTTAGTGCGTATATCCCCGACGGCCACACGGTCAATCGTATCAAACACGGTGATTTCACCGTCGAGCAACTGGGCTTGGTTCTGAGCGAAATAACCGATTTTGACATTGTGGCCGATTTTAAGATTTCCCGTAAACGGAATCTCGCTCATAATACACTTGACAAGCGTGGATTTTCCCTCGCCGTTTTTACCGACAAAGGCAACCTTCTCGCCGCGCTTAATGGTGAACGTGGCATGGTCAAAGACCTGATGGTCACCGTAGGCTTTCCCGAGGTCGTCGGCGATAACGGGATAATCGCCCGAGCGCGGGGCCGGAGGGAAACGAAGATTCAGATGCGAGGTGTCGACCTCGTCGACCTCTATCCGCTCTATCTTGGCAAGCTGCTTGATGCGGCTCTGCACCTGCACGCTCTTGGTGGCCTTGTAACGGAATCGCTCGATAAAATCCTCAGTGTCCTGAATCTGTTTCTGCTGGTTCTGATAGGCGCGCATCTGCTGTTCAAGACGCTCCTGCCGCAGAACCACATACTTGGAGTAGTTCACATTGTAATCATATATCTTGCCAAGCGAAATTTCAATGGTACGGTTGGTGACATTGTCGATAAACGCGCGGTCATGGCTGACAAGCACCACGGCATTTGCCTTGGTGACAAGAAATGACTCAAGCCACTGAATCGACTCGATGTCGAGGTGGTTGGTCGGTTCGTCGAGCAACAGCACGTCGGGGCGGGTCAGCAACAGCTTGGCAAGCTCGATGCGCATTCGCCATCCTCCCGAAAATTCGGCTGTAGGCCGGTCGAAATCGCTGCGCACAAATCCGAGGCCGACAAGCGTTTTCTCCATCTCGGCCTCGCAGTTTTCGCTTTCTTCCATAGCGATACGCTCGGTCAGCGTGGTCATATCGTCGATAAGTTCCTGATAAGAGTCGCTTTCATAGTCGGTGCGCTCGGCAAGCTCGGCATTCAGTCGGTCAAGCCGCTTGTGCATCTCGTCGATATGACTGAATGCTTTGCGCACCTCCTCGATGACGGTGGCGCTATCGCTAATGGTCATGTGCTGCGGGAGATAGCCGATTGTAGTGTCCTGCGGTATTGCTACAGAGCCGGAGGTCGGTTTCTGCAATCCGGCGATTATTTTAAGCATGGTCGATTTTCCCGCGCCGTTTTTTCCGACAAGGGCAATCTTATCCTTGCGGTTTATAACGTAGGATATATTATCAAAAAGCGACTTTGCGCTAAATTCTACCGAGAGGTTGTTTATTGAAATACTCACTTATATCTTTTTTTACCTTTTGTTTTTTAATCTTGCGTCCAACACTGCGAGCTTTTCGACTGTGCCGACATCGGCCCACAGATAATCTGCCGGAGATTGGTATCCCCTTATGTCGTTATCCTGACATGCCGAGATATAAAAATCAGTTATCGAGAACTTCGGCGAAGGGGCAAACCGCTCCAGCGGCTCAAAAATCGCCGGAGAGACCACATGCACCCCGTTAAATGCACAGCCGTGCAATCCGGTCACATCGAGAGCCGCGGGTCTTGTTTCAGAGGTCTTTCGGTTCATCCATCCGCGCATCCTCATTCCACTGTCAAAAAGCAGGGCGCGAGACGAATCACGGGCCGAGACGAGCAATGTGGCCATTGCTCCGGAACGTGAATGAGCCTCGGCCATCACGCGAAAATCGATGTCGGCATATATGTCGGCATTGTGGAGGATGACAGGCTCTCCGTCTCCCTTGTCAAGCCACTGACGCGCGGCAAGAAGACCGCCGCCGGTGTCAAGGAGCAAATCGCGCTCGTCGCTGACATGAATCTCAATACCGAAATTGTCGTGACGATCAAGATACTCAATCACCTTGTCAGGAAAATGATGCACGTTGACGACAGCCTCGGTCACGCCGGCCGCTACAAGACGGCGCATCACATGCCCGAGCATCGCCTCTCCCCCGGCCTCGACAAGAGCCTTCGGGCGGTCAAGAGTCAGCGGACGCAGACGCGTTCCCAACCCTGCGGCAAATACCATACCCCTCATCGCGCCGGAAACTTTCGGGTTACACCTTGCTCACGGTGACACAGAGCAACCTCGATGCCATATTTCTCACTGAGATGCTCGGCCATCCGCTGCGCGCAATAAACGCTACGGTGCTGCCCCCCGGTACAGCCGAAACTTACCATAAGGGAGGTGAACCCTCGTTTAATGTATCGCTCGACCGACGCATCGACAAGCGCCTCGACATGCTCAAGAAACGTCAGCACCTCGCCATCCTGTTCAAGAAACTCAATGACAGGCGCATCCATCCCGGTCAATGTCTTGTAACGGTCATAGCGCCCGGGGTTATGAATCGCACGACAGTCAAAGACATATCCGCCGCCATTGCCGCTGCCATCAGCCGGGATTCCTTTTTTATAGGAAAAGCTCGTGACGGTAACGGTCAGTTCTGTCTTCTTGTTCTTCTCTACCTTAGCTTGTGAGATGGGGTTTCACACTTACTC
>CAMWRO010000050.1 GCA_947176615.1 uncultured Porphyromonadaceae bacterium | reverse complement strand
TCGGCCATCATTTCTGGGTAATCGACTCTCCCGAGACTATCGCCCGAGTTACCGAGGAATTTGAAAAAATTCCTTACCTTTATATCGCCGACGGCCATCACCGCTCGGCAGCTGCCGCCCTTGTCGGTCACGAAAAGGCTCAGAACAACCCCAATCACCAAGGTGACGAGGAATACAACTACTTCCTCGCGGTGGCTTTCCCCGCCTCTCATCTCAACATCATCGACTATAACCGCGTCGTAAAAGACCTGAACGGCCTGACTCCCGAGGAATTCCTTGCACGGCTTGACGAAAACTTCACCGTCGAGCTCAAGGGGGGTGAGGAATATCGTCCCGGCGCACTCCACAATTTCTCGCTATATCTTGGCGGCAAGTGGTATTCGCTGACTGCAAAACCGGGGACATATAACGACAATGACCCTATTGGTGTCCTTGATGTCACAATCTCGTCTGACCTCATTCTCCGCGATATTCTCGGCATCACCGACCTGCGTAGCGACAAGCGCATTGACTTCGTCGGCGGCATCCGTGGCCTCGGCGAGCTGAAACGCCGTGTCGATTCCGGCGAAATGGCTATGGCCCTCGCGCTGTTCCCGGTGTCGATGAAACAACTGATGGATATTGCCGACAGCGGCAACATCATGCCCCCCAAGACAACATGGTTTGAACCGAAACTTCGCTCGGGACTCGTAATCCACAAACTTGATTAACGAATAGATATCAATAGTTAGACAAGGTACGCAAAGCCTATCTTTGTGTACCTTTCTTATACTGACTTTGCCCATGATGAAAAAACTTATTCTTCCCATCGCAGTGGGTCTCACTGCGGTAGCCTCTCTGGCGGCCGATGGATATAAAAACCCTGTAATCCCCGGTTTCTACCCCGATCCCAGTGTGGCGCGGGTAGGGGATGACTTTTACCTCGTCACCAGCACCTTCCAGTATTTCCCCGGTGTCCCGATTTTCCACAGCCGCGACCTTGTTAACTGGGAACAGATCGGAAACGTCCTCGATCGTCCCGAGCAGCTGCCTCTTGACGGTGCCGACAGCTGGGGTGGCATTTACGCCCCTACAATCCGTTATAACGACGGTACATTCTACATGATTACGACCAATGTCACCGGTGGCGGCAATTTCCTCGTCACGGCTACTGACCCCCGCGGTCCTTGGAGCAACCCGGTGTGGCTGAAACAGGGTGGCATCGACCCGTCGCTCTACTTCGAGGACGGCAAGTGCTACATGGTCAGCAATCCTGAAAACTGTATATGGCTCTGCGAAATCGACCCCGCAACAGGTGAACAGCTGACCGAGTCCAAGCGACTGTGGGAAGGAACAGGGGGCCGTTTCCCCGAGGCTCCCCACATTTATAAGAAAGATGGTTGGTACTATCTCCTTATCGCCGAAGGTGGGACTGAGCCGGGTCACGGTGTCACCATTGCCCGCAGCCGCAATATCGACGGCCCATATACCGCCAACCCGTCCAATCCGATTCTGACACATTTCAACTGCGTCGGACAGCACAACCCGATTCAGGGCACAGGCCATGCCGACCTGTTTCAGGCTCCCGACGGCAGCTGGTGGCTCGTGTGTCTCGGTTTCCGTCATCAGAACGGCAATCACCACCTCCTCGGACGCGAAACTTATCTTGCGCCCGTCCGCTGGGATGAAAACGCGTGGCCGGTAGTCAATGGCAACGGCACGATTTCACTTGACATGGATGTGCCCACACTTCCCCTCGTCCCTGTCGAGAAACGTCCCTCGCGTGAAGAATTTGACGGTGACCGCCTCGGCTATGAGTGGGTGCATGTGCGCAATCCGCATCTTGAAAATTTCCGGCTTAAAAACGGAAAATTGGAAATTACCCCTACGCCCGTGACTCTTTTTGACACCCATGACAGTCCGTCGGTAGTCATGCGGCGCCAGCAGCACATCAATTTCACCGCCGATACGCGCGTGAATCTTAAAGATGCAACACCCGGCACCGAGGCCGGTATGACAATCTACGCCTGCGACCCGTCCCATTATGACATCTTTGTCAATACATTGGAAGACGGGAAACGTCAACTTGTCGTGCGTTACGGTCTCAACGAGTTGCGACACACCGAAACATTCCCGCTCCCGGCGCGAGGAAACGTTGACCTGCGTGTCACCGGCACCCCCGAGCAGTATATCCTGTCCTATTCCACCGACGGCGGCAAATCGTTTACCGAGGCCGGTCGCCTGAACACCCGCTATCTCAGCACCGAGACAGCCGGAGGGTTCACCGGGACAATGATTGGTCTCTATTCCACCTCCCCGTCGGGTAAAGGTCACAGCGAATTTGACTTTTTCGACTACAAGGGAGAATAAAAGTCTGTTTTGCAGACGAGGGTGTTGCAAAACTCAGTTTTGCAACACCCTCGTTGAGCTGACTCTTGTTATTTGCCCGACTCATATCGCGAGCGGTGTTTCATGATGTTTTTCATGTTGGCTTGCGCCCACTCGGTGAGTTGGTGTATTATCGGGATGAGCGATTTACCGGTATCGGTTAGTGAATATTCAACTTTTGGGGGAACTTGGGGATAAATCTTGCGGTCTACAAGCCCGTCGGCTTCGAGGGTTTTCAATGTTCCTGACAGGACGCGGGTCGATATGTCGGGTATCAGTCGGCCGAGTTCGTTAAACCTCACAACACCTTGTTCTTCGATTACAAGCATGACGAGAAGCGACCATTTGTCGCCAAAACGGGCCACTACATTCCTGACCGGGCATATCTCGATTATTGAGCCGGATATTTCTTTTTTTATCATGGTTACAATTTTTTTTGTCGTGATTCCACTGTTGCTGCCTCATTTCCCTGCTTTTCCTTGGCGCTTAGGGTAAATAGATTGTTCGCTCTATACCCACATCTTGAATGAACTTTTCATCATGACTGACCACAAGCAATGTGCCATTGTAGTTTTTCAATACCGCTGCCAGTATATCCATATTTGCTATGTCGATATTGTTAGTCGGCTCGTCAGCGATAATCATATCGGGAGCATTTTCGCTGACAATCAGGTGACATAAGGCAAGTCTCATTTTCTCTCCGCCACTAAGACTTCCGCACTTCTTGTCCCATGTGGAAGATGTAAATAAAAAACGGTTCAACAGCATCTTCAGTTCGTGTTCAGGCCGCTTGGAGTTACAAGCCTCTAACTGACCGTAGACCGTTAAATCATTGTCGATGCACGAATATTCTTGGTCGAGATACAATATGTTCAGTGCTTCATTGCGAGACATTTTGCCGCTTGTCGGCTGCAATGCGCCAGTTATCAGTTTGAGCAGAGTGCTTTTGCCACATCCGTTGTCTCCTTGAAGTCGGATGCGTTCACCGCTGAATATGGATAAATCCAACGGATGTCGGCTCCACATCGCATCCCGTCCGGCATACCTGAAGGTGACATCCCTTGCTTCCACAAGTAACTTCCTGCTGACTAAGGCTGAATTACCCATGTCGATTTTTATGCCGGCATATTCATTGATGGACGAGCGTATTTCGTTTATTTCCCGTTTCATCGCCTCCATCTTGTCATGTTGCACCTTATTCAGTCGCGATGTTGTCGCTTCTGATCTGTCACGCAACAGTCCCATGGAAATGCGCGCGACACATTTTTTCGCACTCTGTTTTTCTCCTCTCGAAGCGTGCTTCTGTTGCCGCTCGATTGTTTTACGCGCTGACTTCTCGGCTTTAGCCAATTCTTTCTGCCGACTTTCCAGTTGTGTCACCTTAGCGCATGTTTCCGCATCGACTGTTTCTCGATACGCATCATAATTCATTGGATAGAACTGCATCCCGGTCGGCGACATTTCATAGATTTCTGAAAGCATGTTTAATAACGTTCTGTCATGGCTGACAATGATAGTGGTGCGGTTTGTATGCGCGATGTATTCATACAGCAAGGACCTGCCTGTCGCGTCAAGGTGATTGGTCGGTTCATCCATCAAGACAACGGAAGGTTTGTAAATATCCTGTCCGGCGAGAAACACTCTTGTTTTCTCGCCGCCGCTAAGGTTCCCCATGAGCATGTCAGGAGCGATATATCCGATTTGCCATCCGGCAAAGCTTTCCGCCAGCCGTTCCGGAATGTCCCATTCATCGTTTAGCAGCTCGTAATCTTTCTCTGTGCCACGCCCGTCCAATATAGTCGATAACGCTCTTAGCTTGTCAGCCAGTCCTAACGCTTCAGCAACACTCAGACAATCGAATTGCCCGAAATGCTGTGGTATCATGTACAGCGTGCCGTCACACACTATGTTTCCCGTTGCCGGTGGAATCTTTCCTGACAATATTTTCAGAAGTGTAGACTTCCCTACACCATTATTCCCGATAATGGCGCATTTCGCACCTTTAGATACGGTGAAAGCAATGTCTTGAAAAAGTAAATCCTTGTCGGGGTGTATATATGATAGACCTTGAACTGTTAAGCTCATATTTATTTGCAATTATTAGAGGGTGTTTTTAAACAACCTCTTAAAATGTAAAACAAAAGGGAATAATATAATATAAGTTATACACCGGGACTTGGCTGAAATCCATCCCGTCCTGTGATTCATATTTCGCGTATAACCATTCTTTTTACATGATTGCAAATAATTGATTTGTGCAAAGGTACTGTTTTATATCGATATATCAAAATCAGGACGTTGCTCTTTTTGATAAAGTCACAGGATTTTTGATTCAAGCCAATTCAATTTTGGTGAAATTTCAAAAAAACAATCTCTGCAAATCATTGTAAATCTGCAAAAGTGACAAAAAGGTTACTATTGGTGCAAAAAGTAACTTCTTGACATGCAATAAAATCGATTGTAATTTTGCGGCGTAAAAATGATTGGTTCAACACAACTCTAAATATACGATGAAACAGATTCAGAAACTTACCGATGCTGAAAATTTCGGCGCAATCAATCTTGGCAGACTTGCCGATGTAAAAGACTATGTGCTCCAACTCGGGCCTGACATTAAAATTCCCGGAAAAGTTTTCGGTGGACAGGCTGTCGGTGCGACCGGCGGTGAATTTTCTTTCCAAGTTTTCTCACCCGGACAAGAAACCGGTTTCCTTCACACCCATAAGAACCATGAGGAACTTTACTTCTTCCTCAGTGGCAACGGCGAGTTCCAAGTCGACGGCAAGGTGTTCCCGGTTGAGGAGGGGAGTGTCGTGCGCGTGGCCCCCCGAAGGTCGCAGGTCGGTGCGCAACAACGGGGCTGAACCGCTCGTGATGCTGTGTGTTCAGTATCGTGGCAATACCTTCACTGCCGAAGACGCGACCGATGGAAACATATTTCCCGACCGTGTCGAGTGGTGATAAACAAAACTTCCGATAACGCATCGAGGCGGCTTGAAGATTCTCAAGCCGCCTCGGTGTCTATTTCCGCAGGGTTGAACACAGATATGTCACACAGATTGTCGCCAATGTCACTGCCTCGGATACCGGAATCGCGGCCCAGATTCCCCATCCGGGGAAAACAGCGGGCAGCAGCAGAAACATCGGAACCAGAACGATGATTCCGCGCATCAGTGTAAACAGCATTGCCTTTAACGCTTTTTCGATGCTTTGGTAATAGCCGATAAACGAGATGTCGGCGGCAAAAAACACCGCGCATGTCGAGTAAATCGGCAGGCCGTAGATGGCAAGTTGTCCCGCCCCGCAATCAGGGTCGATAAAAAGAGTCACAATCCCTTTTGCCCCCAGTGAGATGGAAAGCCATGCGATGATACCGCACACCGCCGCCACTTTCAGACTGAGCCGGAAAGCCATCCTGACACGGTCCGAGGCCCCTGCGCCGTAATTGTAGCTGATAATGGGCTGGGCCGATTGAGCCACCGCGTTGCTCATCATGAACATCAGCGGAAACAGGTAACAGGCGATACTGAAAGCCGCCACCCCCGTCTCGCCATAATGCTTCATGAAAACATAGTTGCCTGTAAGCATCATCACCGACATGGCAATCTCCGTTATAAAGGCCGACGAGCCTATGCATATCTGCCGCCATGTGTTGACAAAGAATCCCTTTCCGCTCCATCTGAATTTCAAGACGTAGGAAAATCTAAGAAAATAGGCGACAACCATAAACGTGCCGATGGCTATGCTTATCGATGTTGCCATCGCCGCGCCTTTGACCCCCATTCCGCATGGAAACACAAGGTAATAGTCAAGAACAATGTTGATTACCGCCGGGATAATGTTGCAGAACATGGCAAACTTCGGCGACCCGTCGAGACGTATCACCATCATCCCGATGCACTCGAAAGTGAGGAAAAACAATCCCGGAATCAGCCATGTAAGGTAATCCATTGCTCCCGGCAGCAGCGAGTCGGAGCAGCCGAGTATCCGGGCGGTTTCTTCACGGAACAGTGCTAAGACCGCGACAAGAATGGTTACAATAACCAGCGAGAGCACACAAGCCTGTGTCATGTTCACGCTTGCTCTTTTGCCGTCGCCCTGTGCTATGGCGATTCCCGCGACAACCGATGACCCGATGCCGAACATCAGTCCGGAGCCTGTGACAACCATGAATAGCGGCGCGATTATGTTGACCGCCGCAATACCGTTGGGACCCACTCCCTGCCCGACGAATATGCCGTCGATAATAGTAATCAACGCATTGAAAATCAACCCCAGCAGTGTCGGGAAAAACATTTTGGAAAACAGCCGGCTGATTTTGCCACCGGCATAGTCAAGACCTGTTTTTTCGTTCTGTTCCATAATATTGTTACACAAAAAAAATAAGACCGGATAAGATACCACGGGCGCACCCGGCATCTTATCCGGCCAAATAGTTGCGACTATCGACCCTCCGATGATCGCTGCAAAGGTAGCAACTTTAAACTACATATACAATACCCGCCTTGAATGCGTGTTTCGGGTAGGCTTCATCGAGGCTGTGCCGGCGCAGATTTTCCCGAAATGTTGGTAAATGGTTTTCGGATATGGAGTAAAATCACTAACTTTGCATACCCAATATTCATCACTGACAATTATGACTAAAATCGGATCAAAGAAGACCCGGGTCGGTCGCAAGGCGATGCTGCTCGGTAGTGGAGAACTCGGAAAAGAGGTGGCTCTTGAACTGCAGCGTTTCGGAATCGAGGTGATTGCCTGTGACAAGTATGCCGACGCTCCGGCCATGCAGGTGGCCGACAAGAGCTATGTGTTCAATATGCTTGACGGTGCCGAGCTGCGCGCTGTCATTGAGGCTGAGAAACCCGACCATATCATTCCCGAGGTCGAGGCTATCGCTACCCCCGTGCTTGTGGAGCTTGAAAAGGAAGGGTACAACGTTACACCCACTGCCCGCGCCGCGCTCCTCACCATGAACCGCGAGGGGATTCGCCGTCTCGCCGCCGAAGAACTCGGCATCAGGACATCGACCTATTGTTTTGCCTCGACCGAGGACGAATTTCGTCAGGCTGTTTCTGAGGTGGGGATTCCCTGTGTCGTAAAACCCATCATGAGTTCCAGCGGACATGGCCAGAGTGTCGTGAAGAGCGCCGATGACATTGACCGTTCATGGCACATCGCTCAGGAAGGCGGACGTGCCGGCGCAGGCCGTGTCATTGTCGAAGGCTTTGTGGACTTTGACTATGAAATCACGCTGCTCACGGTGCGCTCGGTTGCCGGGACTTGTTTCTGCGAGCCTGTAGGCCACATTCAGGTCGACGGTGACTACCGTTATTCGTGGCAGCCTCAGCCGATGAGCAATCTTGCCATCGAGCGTGCCCGCGAGATTGCCCGCAAGGTGACTGATGCGCTCGGCGGTTACGGAATCTTCGGCGTGGAATTGTTCATAAAAGGTGATGACGTTATCTTCAGCGAAGTTTCACCCCGTCCCCATGACACCGGCATGGTGACTATGATTTCTCAGGACATGAGCGAGTTTGCCCTCCATGCCCGCGCCCTCCTCGGTCTTCCTGTCCCCGCCATCCGTTTCTACGGTCCGTCGGCATCCCGTGCTATCGTGGTCGAGGGTGACACTGATAAAATCGAAATGGACAACCTCGAAAAAGTGCTTGAGGAACCCGGCGTTCAGATGCGTATTTTCGGCAAGCCCGAAATCAAGGGACATCGCCGCATGGGTGTGATTCTCGCGACAGCCGATAGCGTTGACGAGGCCCGTGCAAAGGCTGAACGTGCCTACGAGAAACTGACCGTCAACGTCCTTCCGAGATAATTCAATTTTCAAATATATCAAATGGGCCTCTGTCAATACCGGCAGAGGCCCATTTGATATATTTGTTATATTTTTTGGTCGGAAAGAGCATGTCTGAATTGCGGGTAAGTGCTAAATTTGCACTACGTTTCACATTTTATAATATTACCCATATCATGAAAAAATTAATTCTCGGTGCTTTCTTTGCCGGCATGGCGGCTACAGCCTCGGCAGCTACTCCCGATATAGCCCAACTCCCCGACAGTCTCTACCTCATGGCCTATTTTACATCGCCGGCCCAGCATCTTTTCTATGCTTGGAGTGCCGACGGCCTTCACTGGAACGAGGCCAACGGCGGCAAGCCGGTGTTTCATGCCTATGACGACCGGGTGTGGATGCGCGACCCGTTTCTCAACCGCGTCGAGCGTGACGGAAAAGTGACTTATCATGTCGTTCACACATGGGGATGGGACAATCCCGCAATCTTCCACTGGCAGTCCGACGACCTTGTCAACTGGGTTGCTGCCGATGGCGGCACCACGACTGACAGCGGCAAGATTTATGTAATGGACGGGAAAGACGGCCGCCCCTCGTCACCCAATGCTTGGGCACCCGAGTTTACCTATGTTCCCGAGGAAGACACGTTTTATATCTATTGGTCGTCGCGTGTAGATGACCGTCAGCTGCACTATGTCACCACGACCCGTGACTGGAAATCGTTTACCGTCGCGCGACCCCTTTTTGACCCGGGATTCACAGCCATTGACCTGACTGTGGTCAGGAAAGGTGATACGTTCTACGGTTATTATAAGGATGAGCGCAACGGGGAGAAGACCATCCTGTGTGCCACAACCCGCAGCCTCGACCCGGCTGTGGAGCAGTTCAGCGGGACGACGCGCCTGTTGCCCGATGACTATCGCGTAGAGGTCGAGGGTCCCTCGGTGTTCCGTAAAATCGGCGGCAACGGCTGGATAGGCTACTTTGACAAGTTCAACGGCGATGCCGGATTGTCCTACGTCGAATGCAGCGACATTGAAAAGGCCGACTGGAAACTAATCTCCGACACTGAGGTCAGCAACGTTCCCGACGTAAAACACGGCAGCGTCATCATCGTGTCCCGCGAAGAACTCCTGCCACTACTTAAATAAAATCTGACATGACTGTTAAAAGTATATTATTATCGACTTTCATCGCTGTCGCTCCGGTGGCGATGGCCTATTCACCTGTAAAGGGACACATCATGACCGAGTGGGGTGAAAATATCGACCCTGAAAATGTGTGGCCCGAGTACCCGCGTCCCACAATGGAACGCGCCGACTGGAAAAACCTCAACGGATTGTGGGAATATGCCATTGTCGGCGCCGATTCCCGCAAGCCTGAAAAATTTCATGGTGAAATCCTTGTCCCGTTTGCCGTCGAATCGGCCCTGTCAGGTGTCGGAAAGACCGTGGGTGAGAATCAGTCATTGTGGTATCGTCGCTCGTTTACCGTCCCGGCATCATGGAAAGGACGTGACGTGATGTTGAACTTCGGCGCTGTTGACTGGGAGGCCGAAGTGTGGGTCAATGGAATTAAAGTAGGCGGTCACAAGGGCGGCTATACTCCATTCGGATTAAACATAACCCCTGCGTTGAAATCCAAGGGCGAAAATGAACTGGTTGTCAGAGTGTGGGATCCTACCGATCGTGGTTTCCAACCCTGTGGAAAGCAACACTGCAATCCTGAGGGAATCTGGTATACGCCCGTAACCGGAATCTGGCAGACCGTGTGGCTTGAGCCGGTGGCCCGGAACCATATCGCGTCGTTGAAAACGGTTGCCGACATTGACAAGAACCGATTGAGCGTAAATGTCAACTCCTCGTCAGATGATTCAAGAGGGTGTGTGACCGAGGTTATCGTGAAGTACAACGGCACGGAGGTCGCTTCGGGCAGGAGTGTCAGCGGTTTGCCGGTGGATATAGTGATGCCCGACGACGTAAAGCTGTGGTCGCCTGAGTCGCCTGCATTGTATGACCTTGAAATCTCGTTGATTGAGAACGGAAAGACAATTGACAAGGTGAACAGTTATGCAGCCATGCGTAAGTTCTCAACCGCCCGCGATGACAGAGGGGCTATGCGTATGAGGTTGAACAATAAGGATATATTCCAGTTTGGACCGCTTGATCAGGGATGGTGGCCCGACGGTCTGTATACCGCTCCGTCCTACGAGGCAATGGTATCTGACATCGACCGCACCCGCGAGTGGGGATTCAACATGATTCGCAAGCATGTGAAGGTGGAACCCGAGCTGTGGTATGCCTACTGTGACCGCAACGGCATGATAGTCTGGCAGGATATGCCCAACGGAGACCGTGGGCCCGAATGGAAACCGCGCGAGTTTTATAGCGGCCCCGAAATTGTTCGCTCGGCTGAAAGCGAGTCCTGCTATCGTCGCGAATGGAAAGAAATCATGGATTGCCTCTACAACCATCCGAGCATCTCGACATGGGTGCCCTTTAACGAAGCGTGGGGGCAGTTCAAGACTGTGGAAATCTCTGACTGGACCAAGGATTATGACCCTTCGAGGCTTGTCAATCCTGCCAGCGGCGGCAACTATTACCACTGTGGTGACATCTTTGACATCCATCATTATCCCGATCCGTCCATCCTGATTTATGACGGCGAGCGTGTCAACGTTATCGGGGAGTATGGCGGAATCGGAATGGTGTCAGAAGGTCACATCTGGTCGCCTGAGCGCAACTGGGGATATATCGAGTTCAAGTCTCCCCAAGAAGTCACAGACCGATATGTTGACTATGCCGATAAACTTGCCGGACTTGTCGACAAGGGAATTTCAGGAGCTGTGTATACCCAGACAACCGATGTCGAAGGCGAGGTCAACGGCCTGATGACCTATGACCGCAAGGTTGTTAAGATTGATGTTCCGCGGGTCAGCGCAGTCAATAAGTCTCTGTGCAAGTCTCTTGACCGATAGTGGCAGCGGATGTGACTTTTTGAAGTTTCTTCACAATAAAGGGCGCTAATGGGGCGTTATTAAGATAATTCAACCCCAAAATTAGTGCCTATGAAGAAAATCTCTACCTCATCCACTATCTCGCTTTCACTTGAGACCGTAAACGTTGGCGGGTCCAAACAAATCTCAACTGCCTCCCGGCCACGCCGCAGCACGCTTGACTTTGTCAGACAGTTTGCACGCTGCTATCATTTTGAAAGGAATCTCCCCGTCACAAATCCCGGCTTTGTGCTGAATTGACCGACGAATCCATCACAGGAGTATGTTGAATAACATACTCCTGTTTTTTTGTGATTTCGTCAGTCTTGATTATCTTTGTTGAGTAACAAAGATACCTCGATATGCAGTATGTTGAACTACCATCCGGCTGTAGGCCGTTGCCTTTCTATCTTGCCGTAGAGGAATATATCGCCGCTCACGGATCCCGAGGGGAGGAATATTTTTTTATGTGGCAGGTCGAGCCTACCGTTATCTGTGGGCGCAATCAGGTGGTCGACAAAGAGGTCGACCTTGACTTCTGTCGCCGGCACGGAGTGAATGTGTGCCGTCGCCGCAGCGGGGGTGGGGCAGTGGTGGCCGACATGAACAATATCATGTTTTCCTATGTCACCCTGCGTGACGATGACAGCAACGTTGCGAGTACGTTTTCACGCTATACCGGTGCCGTAGCCGCTTTCCTGCAATCTCTCGGGCTGAACGCCGAGGCGACGGGCCGCAACGACATCCTCGTTGACGGAGCGAAAGTATCGGGTTACGCCTTTTACCATCTTCCGGCGGCAAGCATCGTGCATGGCACAATGCTGTGGGACATGGACCCGGTTCTGATGGCCGGGGTGCTGACCCCCTCGCGTGCCAAACTTGAGTCTTCGGGCGTGAAAAGTGTTCAGAGCCGTGTCACGACCGTGCGCCCGCTCTTGCCGTCTCTCACAATTGATGATTTCAAGCAGCGCGCCCGCGAGTTTATGTGTGGCGACAGCAGCATCACGCTTGGCGAGGATGCGACAGCCGTCGTGGAGCGTGATTACCTGCCTCCTTATTTTGCCCCCGAATGGATTAACCGCATACGCAACACCCGCGCCCGCAGCAGTCGTATCGACGGAGCGGGCGAATTTATCGTGGATGTGAAGTGTAACGGCGGGAGGATTGAACGGGTCAATCTGACGGGCGACTTTTTTCTTCTCGGAGACCTTGACTCGGGATTGCTCGACCAGCTTAAAGGGGTGGAATGTTCTCCCGAGGCTCTCTCGCAGGCCCTCAGCGGGGTCGATGTCTCGCGGGTTATTCACAATCTGTCAACCGCGGCGTTAATAGAACTGATAATTGACAACCAATAAAAATATAGAGTATATCATGAAAAAGACTTGTCTCCATGACCGGCATGTAGAATTGGGCGCGACGATGAGCCCGTTTGCCGGATTTGACATGCCCATCGAGTACAGCGGCATTGTCGAGGAACACGAAGCTGTGCGTCGGGGATGCGGCGTTTTTGACGTATCCCACATGGGCGAGGTGAATATCTCGGGCCGGGATGCCGAGAAGTTTGTCAACTACCTGTTTTCCAACGATGTCGCCGGAGCCCCTGTCGGGAAAGTGTTCTACGGTATGATGCTGAACCGCGACGGTGGCGTTGTAGATGACCTTCTCGTCTACAAGCGTGGCGACGAGAATTTTTTCCTTGTAATCAATGCCTCCAACATCGACAAGGATGTGGCATGGATTGAGGGGAACGCTGCCGGTTTTGATGTGGAAATCATCAATCTCAGCGACGACCTCGGAGAGATTGCCGTTCAGGGACCCGAGGCCGAATCGGTGCTTGAACAGGTTCTCGGAATCGCCTGCAAGGAACTTGAATTTTACACGTTCAAAGAGAGCGAGCTTGACGGCGCACACATTCTCGTGAGCCGCACCGGCTATACCGGCGAGGATGGTTTTGAAGTATATGCCGGTCACGAGATTATACAGCGGTTGTGGGACGAGCTGATGGAATCGGGACGCGCAGTGCCTTGCGGCCTCGGTTGCCGCGACACGTTGCGCTTTGAGGTGGGCCTTCCTCTCTATGGCGACGAACTGGCCGACGACATTACCCCTGTCGAGGCATGCCTCTCGATGTTTGTCAAGCTCGACAAACCCGAGCCGTTTATCGGCAAAGAGGTTGTGATGAGGCAGAAAGCCGAGGGCGCTCCGCGTCGACTTGTCGGTCTCGAAATCAACGACCGCGCCATTGCCCGTCACGGCTATGAGGTGCTGAATGACAACGACGAGGTTATCGGCCATGTGACCACCGGCT
>CAMWRO010000049.1 GCA_947176615.1 uncultured Porphyromonadaceae bacterium | reverse complement strand
TTACTCTAGTCCACTTAGTCTCGTGGGCTCGTATATGTGTATAATAGACAGGTATTCCAACAGCGGCAGCATGGACAAGGGGTGGACTACGGGTCGTCCTTGGTTTGGCCAGCGTGATGCCCGCAAGGTTCCGGCACGCATCGAGCAGGGGGATGCCAACGTCGATTTCACCGCCCACCTGACCGAACTTGAATCGCAGAAGTTCCCCTATGACATTGTCGTTCTCTCGTGGACCCTTTGGGACAACTGCCCGCTGGATGCCGACGTGCCTCATGCCGTCAAGCGGTGGAATGACCGGTATGCCTATCCCCGCATCATCATCAGCGGCGGTCACGAATTTATGGCCGAAATAGAGCGTCGCTATGGCGACACCCTTCCTGTCGTCACCGGTGATTACACCGAATACTGGACCGACGGTCTCGGAAGTGCCGCGCAGTTTACGGCCATGAACCGCCGCAACAAGGAACGCATAATTCAGGCCGAGACCGCATGGTCGATGCTCAGCGACGGTGCAGCCGCTCCGCGTGACGAGATGAACGAGGGATGGCGCTATGTCATGATGGGGTCGGAGCATACTTGGGATTTTGAAAATCCTTGGGAACCTTATTTCCACGATGCCTTGTGGAAGTCAAAACAATCCTATTTCCACGAGGCCGAGACACGCTCCGAGGCTCTTCTTGACGAGGCCCTCGGGCATGCCGCCGACAAGTCAAACGGTGCCCTCGGCCCGGGCGAAGGGCCCTCGAATGGAGGTGTCACAGTCTATAATACCCAGTCGTGGGCCCACGGCGGACTCGTGACCCTTGATGCCAAGGAGAGCCGAAAAGGTGACCGCGTGGTCGGTGACGACGGCGTGGCCGTGCCCTCGCAGCGCCTCTCGACCGGCGAGTTGGTATTCGTGGCTTCTGATGTCCCTGCGCTCGGTTCGCGTCATTACCGCGTGGTCGAGGGCGGTGCCGAATCCCCGGCTGTTCCTTGTGCGGTCGATGGCAATACGGTCTATAACGGCCTCGTGACGGTAAGTATCGACTCTGAAAACGGAAACATCATATCTCTCACCCGCGAAGGGGATTCCTACAATTATATAGATGCTACCGTTGACGGCGGCGCCAATTCCTGCTCGTGGCTCCCGGCCAATGTCGACGCCCCCGTGGCCGACTCGGTTCTCTCCGTCAGCGTGACCGAGCGCGGACCTCTCGTTAACGAAATCACGGTTACTTCGGCCATGAAAGGATGCCGCGGCGTTACCCGCCGGGTGCGTCTTGTCGCCGGGATGCCGTGGGTTGAGATGACCAATACCGTCGACAAGCTGCCACTGCTTGAAAAAGACGGCATACACTTCGGTTTCGGCTTCAATATTCCCGGTTCGCGCACGATGATTGACATCCCGTGGGGTGTGATGGAGGTCGAAAAAGACCAGTGGGCACAGGCCAACCGGCACTGGATGGCCGTGCAGCGATGGGTAGATGTCGCCAACGACAGTCACGGCGTGACGTGGTGCAGCCTTGACGCGCCGTTGATGGAATATGGCGGCCGCACTGCCAATTTCTCTCAAGGGTGGGGGCCTCAAGGACCGTGGATGACAGAACTTGCCCCCTCGTCGACAGTTTACTCATGGGTGATGAACAACCACTGGCACACTAATTTCCCCTTGTCGCAGGACGGCCCGGTCGATTTCCGTTACCGCCTCATGCCCCACGGGGCCGAGTCGCTTGCCTCGGTCAACCGTTTCGGCCTTGAACAGGCACAGCCGCTGCTGCATGTGACCTCTGACCGGCACAAGGAAGTCATTGCCCCCGTTGCCGTCGACAACGAGAATGTCTACGTCACTATTGTCAAGTCGACCGACCTTGACAACGAGATGATCGTGCGTCTCCGTTCCCTCTCGCCGCGCAACGAGCAGGTAAACCTCACCTTCCCGCAGCGCACACCGTCGGCCGTAAATCTCTGCACGCGGGAAGAGATGCCCTCCGATTCTGTTGACGGCACTCTGACCATGCTCCCCTACGGAATGGCAACCATCAGAGTCTGGTTCTGACAGAACTTTTTTCGATAATGCCACACCCGTGTCGCGCCGAAAAATATCCGGCTTGGCACGGGTGTGTTATTTTGATTGAATCGTTGAAAATAGCTGACATATCGTTTGCTTTTCTTGTGGATAATTGTTATATTTGCAATGCGATGGTCTCGTTTTTGAGGCGTTTTGCCCCCGCGTTTTGCAGCTATCGGGATGTTTTGCTTTCAATATGTCGCATGGTGATGTAAAAAGCGGTGTGTTGTTTAAAATAGTCACGTTAAAACTGTCTTTTTGTGATTTTGGCCGATGTCATGGTGTGTAGCCCCGTGGTATTCAGCCATAGCTCTCATCAAGATTTTAAAACCAATCATTAAAGCAAGATGAAGAACCGTAAACTATTGTTGCTGGGTGACGAGGCGCTTGCGCTTGGTGCGCTTGATGCCGGCCTCTCGGGGGTGTATGCCTATCCCGGCACCCCGTCGACCGAAATTACCGAGTATATTCAGTCCCATCAGGGAGCAAAGGAGCGCGGCGTTCACAGCCACTGGTCGTCTAACGAAAAGACAGCTATGGAGGAGGCTCTCGGCATGTCGTTCTGTGGCAAGCGCGCTATGGTGTGCATGAAACATGTCGGAATGAACGTGTGTGCCGATGCTTTTGTCAACTCGGCCATGACAGGTGTAAACGGCGGTCTCATCGTTGTCGCTGCCGACGACCCCTCGATGCATTCCTCCCAGAACGAGCAGGATTCACGGTTCTACAGCCAGTTTGCTTTTATCCCCGCCCTTGAGCCGTCGGGGCAGCAGGAAGCCTATGAAATGGCCGCTTATGCACTGGACTTTTCCGAGCGGGTGCAGCTCCCGGTAATGATGCGCATGGTGACACGCCTGTGCCATTCCCGCGCAGTTGTCGAGCAGGGAGACGAGCGTCCTGAAAACACTCTTTCCTATCCCGAGAAAACTCGCCAGTGGGTGTTGATGCCCGGAAACTCGCGTGTGCGTTACCGCGAAGTCCTGCAATTGTGGGAATCGCTGAAAGAGGAGTCGGAAAAATCGCCTTACAACAAGTATATTACCGGCACAGACCGCTCGGTCGGCATCGTCGCCTCAGGTATAGCATTCAATTACCTGATGGAGAATTTCCCCGACGGGTGTCCCTATAACGTCGTGAAGATTTCCCAGTACCCTCTTCCCGAAAAGATGTTGCAACGTCTCGCCGACGAGAGTGACCGCCTGCTTGTAATCGAGGACGGACAGCCGTTTATCGAGGAAAAACTGCGCGGAGTGTTGCCGGGTGCAAAGAAAATCAGCGGCCGTCTCGACGGGGCGTTACCCCGCACAGGCGAGCTGACCCCCGACGCGGTAGCTGCCGCCATCGGGTTGAAAGAGGCCGAGCATGAGAAACGCTGCGAGATGGTTGTGCCGCGTCCCCCGGCATTGTGTCAGGGTTGCGGTCACCGTGACGTGTTCCATGCCCTCAACGACGTGCTTGCCGGATATAAGGATGCCAAGGTGTTTGGCGACATAGGATGCTACACTCTCGGATGGCTTTCTCCTTTTAACGCTATCGACACTGTGGTCGACATGGGCGCGTCGATAACGATGGCCAAGGGGGCGGCTGATGCCGGCCAGCATCCCGCGGTGGCGGTTATAGGCGACTCAACCTTCACCCACTCGGGCATGACGGGGCTCCTTGACGCAATCAACGAAAACTCGCCCATCACGGTGATTATAAGCGATAACCTGACCACCGGCATGACAGGCGGACAGGATTCGCAGGGAACCGGCAAGCTTGAAGACATCTGCCTCGGCCTCGGTGCCGACCCGGCCCATGTGCGCACCATTGACTCGCTTCCCAAGAACCATGACGCGATGATGGCTCTCTTTAAAGAAGAAATAGATTATCCCGGACTGTCGGTTATAGTCTCGCGCCGCGAGTGCATCCAGACTGCCCGCCGTCACAACTCAGCTAAAAAATAACATCAGATGAAAACCGATATAATTCTTGCCGGTGTCGGGGGACAAGGCATCCTCTCCATCGCTTCAATTCTCGGCGTGGCCGCGCTTGAACAGAATCTTTATCTGAAACAGGCCGAAGTCCACGGCATGAGCCAGCGTGGCGGTGACGTGCAGTCCAACCTGCGCCTGAGTTCTTCACCTGTTCACAGTGACCTCATTCCACTCGGGAAGGCCGACATGGTCGTTTCGCTCGAACCGATGGAGGCACTCCGCTATGTCGAGTATCTTAACCCTCAGTCGGGATGGATCGTGACAAGTACCGCCCCGTTTGTCAACATCCCCAATTATCCCGAGCAGGCCGCGATTGACGCGGCTCTCGCCTCAAGAGAGAGGGTGGTGGCGTTTGACATGGAGGCCGCCGCCCGAGAGATTGCGTCGCCGCGCAGTTCCAACATGGTGTTGCTCGGCGCGTGCTCTCCGTTGCTCGACATCGACCCGTCGAAACTCGAAGACGGCATACGCGCGATTTTCGCCCGCAAAGGTGAAAAGATTGTCGAGGCCAATATCGCCGCCTTCCGTCTCGGTCGCGAAAAAGCGATTGAGATGCGTAGCGGGAAATAAGATGGTTGGATATAATCTGTAATAAATTGATTTAGAAGTTGTTTGATAATAAATGTTGATTCAGGATGGCAGCGAAAGAGGTTGTCATGAATTGAATGTAACTTCAGTTAGATATTAATTTCAAAATTTAAACATGAGGCGGTTTATTATAAATGTTTGTCATACCCGTTTTCACATTTGTTTTTAAACAACCTCTTAAAAAACTCGAAAAATGTTTCCCATAGATAAAGAGACGCTTGAAATGACTATCGCCCGACTCGGGATTGTTGATATCTCGTCGGCAACAATACGCCAGATATGCGCCCTTGCGGCTGCTCTTGAACAAGAGGCCGGGGAAGATTTTGTGCATCTCGAAATAGGCAATCCCGGTCTTCCTGCCGAGGCTATCGGTGTCGAGGCCGAGTGTGAGGTACTGCGAAACGGAATCGCCAACCAGTATCCCAATATAGCCGGACTCCCGGCGTTGAAGGACGCTGCCTCGGATTTCATCAAGGCATTTCTCAACATCAATATTCCGGGACGCTGTATCGTGCCCACAGTCGGTTCCATGCAGGGGAGTTTCACGATGATGCTCCTGCTCGGCCAGCGCATCCCCGGCCGGGACACGATATTATATATCGATCCCGGGTTCCCGGCCCAGCGTTCCCAGTCAAAGGTTCTCGGTCTCGGGTCGGCATCGTTTGACATCTATGACTATCGGGGCAAGGCCCTTGAAGGCAAGCTCGACGAGATGCTTTCAGCCGGAAACGTGACTGCCATCCTCTACAGCAATCCCAATAACCCGTCGTGGATTAATTTCACTGAGGAAGAACTGGAGATTATAGGACGCATGGCTACCAAGCACGATGTCATCGTCATTGAGGACCATGCCTATCTCGGGATGGACTTCCGCACCGACTTCGGCCATCCCGGCGAGCCTCCTTATATCCCCACGGTGGCACGCTATACTGACAACTATATCCTTCTTCTCTCGGCATCCAAGATTTTCAGCTATGCGGGACAGCGCATAGCCGTCGTGGCGATGGGTGAAAAGGTGTTTGACCGCGAGTATCCCTATCTCCGGTCTTTTTACGAGATGCCCACTTTCGGCGATGCATATATATTCGGGGTGCTTTACACAGCATCGTCGGGAACGGCCCACTCGGCCCAGCACGCGATGGCCGCGATGATGCGCGCCGCCGTTGACGGTCGTCTCAACTTTGTGGACAACTGCTCGGAATATGGCCGTCGAGGGGAAATTGCCCGCAGATTGTTTACTGACAACGGTTTCCATCTCATCTATTCCCATGATGGAGACTGCGAAATCAGTAATGGGTTCTTCTTTACAGTCGGTTATGGTGAAATGAAGGGCGACGAGCTCCAGAAAGAGTTGTTGCGCTACGGTATATCGTCGATACCTCTCCACTCTACCGGCAGTTGGCAGGAAGGCCTGCGCATCTGTGTGTCGATGCTTGCCGACGAGGATGACATCGACCGTCTTTCGTCGCGTCTTGCCGCTTTTGACCGGGATTTTTCAGCAAAGCGCGGTTAACGCTGCTATAATCATCAATAAAAAAATTGAAAACCTATGGAGTGCAAATATATGTCGGCCGCTGAAGCGGTGAAACTTGTCAAGAATGGAGATCACGTCTTTGTACAAGGTAGTTCTTCAATTCCCGAAGCTCTTGTGGCGGCCCTTGCCGACCGTGGCGACGAGCTGAGAGGGGTGATTCTATACAATGCTTTCGCCCTCGCGCGGCGTGTTTCGCCGTTGTGTAACCCCCGTTATAAGGATTCGTTCCTGATTGACTCGTTTTTCGTATCCAATGCCGTGCGCGGCTGGGTAGGGGAGGGGTATGCCACCACTACTCCCCGTTTCCTCGGCGAGATTCCCCAGCTGTTCCGTGACGGCACAATACGTCTCGATGTAGCGTTCATCAACTGCTCGTTGCCCAACGAGGATGGTTATGTGTCGTTCGGTGTTTCGGCCGACCTGACACCTTCGGCTGTAGAGTGCGCCAAAATAATTATAGCGCAGATAAATCCCCTGATGCCTTTTTCCTATGGCGACGCGCTCATCCATGTGTCCCGTCTCGATGCAATGGTCGAGGTTCATGACCCGCTTGCCGAGGCTCCCTCGACACCCCCGAATGAAAATGAAGAAAAGATAGGCCGGTTCATCGCCGAGCACATCCCTGACGGTGCGACACTTCAGATCGGTGTCGGCGGCATTCCCAACGCTATTCTCCATGCCTTGCATGACCACAAGAACCTCGGACTTCACACCGAGGCTATGACCGACGGCGTTTTGCCGCTCATAAAGAACGGCGTTATCAATAACCGTTGCAAGAAGATTGAACCGGGAAAGTCGGTCGCCTCTCTCGCCATCGGCTCCCGCGACCTGTATGACTTTATGGACTACAACAAGGACATGGTGTTCCGCGATGTGGCGTGGGTCAACGACCCGTTCATTATCGCGCAGAATCCCAAGGTCGTGTCGGTAAACTCATGTCTCGAAATCGACCTGACCGGTCAGATCTGTGCCGATTCCATCGGCACCCGCATCTATTCGGGCGTAGGTGGTCAGCATGACTTTGTCTACGGCTCGTCGCGCAGCGAGGGCGGCCAGTCGTTCCTTGCCATGCTCTCGACAACCTCTAAGGGACAGAATAAAATCAAGCCCGTCCTGACCCCCGGTGCCGGTGTTGTTACCACCCGCTTTCAGACCAACTGGGTCGTGACCGAGTATGGTGCGGTAAACCTCCGTGGTAAAAACCTCCTTGAGCGTGCACGTCTGCTCATCTCGATTGCAGCTCCGCAATTCCGCGAGGAGCTCGACCGCGAAGCCTATAACCGCCTCGGCTATGCCTATCTGAGGTGGAAGTAAGAGGGTGATTTGACCTGAAGTATTCTCGACCGTGTATAGAATTTCTATATGCGGTCGAATGTTTTATGCCCCTTCAGATAGTAGGATGTCAGGATATTGGGGCGGCCTTTCAGCAAATTGACTTCGGGAGATGCCGTGGCGGAGTACTCGGAAATCATGCGGCGGTAGTCGCGGTGGGCTCGCAGGATTGCCGATGCGTTTTTGAAATCAAGTGTCATGATAAACTTGCACCATGCCACGGTGTCGAGCAGCCGCCGCTTTATCAGGCACCATTTGCGGTCCCGTGCCGGGAGATTCTTGTAGAGCATGAGCAGGTTGTTGCGGAAATTGAGGTAGGTCTTGCGCGAGTCTGACGCAGGCAGGCTGCCGCCGCCGAGATGGTAGACTTTCGCCTCAGGGACGGCCCACACTTCGCGGTCGGCGAGATGAATGCGCCAGCACAGGTCGATTTCCTCCATGTGGGCGAAAAAACGGCTGTCGAGACCGCCGACTTTCTCATATAGCGCACTCTCGACCATAAGGCATGCTCCCGTGGCCCAAAATACAGGCATAGGGTCATCGTATTGCCCGTTATCTGTTTCAAGGGTGGAGAAAATGCGCCCCCGGCAGTAGGGGAAACCGTTGCGGTCGATGAATCCCCCGGCGGCTCCGGCATATTCAAACGTGTCGGGCGAGCGCAATGACAGGATTTTGGGCTGTACCGCTCCCGCTTCAGGGTGGGACGACATGAATTCATACAGCGGGGTGAGCCAGTCGGATTTCACCTCGACATCTGAGTTGAGCAACACGGTGTAGCGGTAGCGGGTAGCTGCGACAGCACGGTTGTAGCCGTCTGCAAATCCATAGTTCTCGCTGAACGGCAACACTTTTACAGTGTGGAACTCTTTGCGTAACAATTCCACCGAGCCGTCGGTCGAGCCGTTGTCAGCCACGATGACATCGGCAATGTCGGCCGGAGTATGTGCGACTACCGAAGGCAGAAACTGGCGCATAAATTTCTCGCCGTTCCAGTTGAGTATTATGACCGCTACCGGTTTAACCTTATTTTCCATGAGTTGAATTATCGTCGGCGTGGGTCACCGGATGTTTCCATCGCTTGTGGGTCCACAGCCATATTGCCGGATTTCGCCTGATTGTCGTTTCGAGCATTCGGGCGTATGTGTCGGTTATCTCCATCGGCGGTGTCAAGGCCGCGTTTTCGGCAATGAGCCGTGTCGTGATGCGGTAGTGGCCCCGGGATGTCTTCTCCATGTCCCAGTAGACCACAGCCATTTCCATGCGGCGGGCGAGTTGTTCCGTGCCGGTGATTATTGCGGTGGGATGGTTGAGGAAGTCCACGACATGGATGAGGTCGCCGTGACTCGGTTTTTGGTCGCTCATAAAGCCGGTGATGGAGGGCAATCCTTCGCGGCGCACCCTTATCAAGTCGCGCAGCACGCTCGACTTGGGGAAGGACCGCGGGTGAAAGCGCGACCGCAGATGGAGAAAATATTGGTCAAAAAACTTGTTGCGCAAAGGACGGTAGACTTGCGCGAATACCGCGTCAGTCTCGGGGCGGTGACGGGTCCACAGAGTGACCGACGGCGCCCACTCCCAGTTTCCGGTGTGGGAGAAATAGGCGACGATGGATTTCCCTTCATCCATCAGGCGGTCAATCAGCTCCACGTTTTCAAAGGTCATGCGCTGCTTCATCTCCTCGTCCGAGACATGTTCCAGCTTCAGCGTCTCGACCACATAGTCGGCAAAATTCCGATAAAATTGTCTGATTACTTTTCGACGCTCCTTTGCCGACATCTCAGGAAACGAGTCGGCGATGTTTCTCTCCACAGTCTTGCGGCGGTAGCGCACCATATAATATATGATGAAAAACAACACGTCGGCAATCCCATACAGGATGCCAAACGGCAGCCGGGCAAGTCCGTTGAACAGCCAAGTGAGCGGTCGGTAAATCATAGCGTCATTTATTGTTGGGGGTCATCGGTGACAGTCTCGGAGGTCAGTGTCACCGGGATGATGGTGTTGGCAAGACTCGGGTCGGGCGCGACATTGACGCGCAGATAATTGTCGGTAAACCCGCTCATCGAGCCGTCGTGGCGGGGATGCTCGACCAGCACGGGACGCGTCGTGCCGATAAACCGCGATGTGAAGTCGGCAAGTTTGCGTTCCGAGATGCCGAGCATTATGCGCGTGCGGCGGTGTTTTTCCTCCTGCGATACCACATGCCCGATTTCGAGGGCCCGTGTGCCGGGACGTTCGCTGTAGGTAAACACATGAAGTCGTGAAATGTCGAGTGACTCGATAAATCGCAGTGACGATTCAAACCGCTCGGTAGTTTCGCCGCGTGCCCCGACGATGAGGTCCACGCCTATGAACGCATGTGGGATTACGCGGCGTATATGCTCGATTTTGTGCCGGAAAAGTGCTGTGTCATATCGCCGGCGCATCAGTTTCAACACCTCGTCGTCACCGCTTTGCAGCGGGATGTGGAAGTGGGGCATGAAACGGCGCGATGTCGCTACGAAGTCAATCAGCTCGTCGGTCAGCAGGTTGGGTTCTATCGACGAGATGCGGTATCGCTCGATACCCTCCACCTTGTCAAGTTCGCGGCACAGGTCTATAAAAGAATCTTCGCGTCCTTTCCCGAAGTCGCCTATGTTGACCCCTGTGATAACGATTTCTTTTCCGCCCTCGGCAGCGACTTCGCGCGCCTGCCCGACGAGCTCGTCAATCGAGCCTGAGCGGCTGCGTCCGCGTGCCATCGGGATGGTGCAATAGGTGCAGTAGTAGTCACATCCATCCTGAACTTTGAGGAAATATCTCGTGCGGTCGCCGCATGAGCATGACGGACTGAATGAGCGGATGTCTCGCGTAGGGGTGACGAAACTTGTGGCCGATTCCCCTTCTTTGCGCCGGGCGACGCGCTCGATATAGTCGGCAAGTTCCAGCTTGCGGTCGGTTCCGGCGACAATCTCCACTCCGGGTATGGCCGAGACCTCGACGGGTTTGAGCTGTGCGTAGCAGCCGGTGACGATGATTGACGCGCCGGGATACTTGCGGCTGAACGAGCGTATGGCCTGCCGGCATTTCTTGTCGGCAAGTTCGGTTACACTGCATGTATTGACAACGACAAAGTCAGGGATGTCTCCTTCCTGTACTCGCTGAATCCCGTGTTCGGCAAAAATGCGGGCCACGGTTGATGTCTCGGCAAAATTCAGCTTGCAGCCAAAAGTATGGAACAGCGCGGTGCGGTTCCCGAATGTGTCTTTATCAATCATAAAAAGAGGGGGGATAAACAAGGAGGCGGGAAGCGGTCAGATCTACTGAATGCCTCCTACCTGATCAATTCTTTCAGCTGTCGCATCAGATTCCTGTCCGATGCTATCACGCTGATGTTGCGGTTGTCGCGGAAACGGTAACTCTCGCCTCCGGCCTCGTCGAGGATAAGCAGCGCGGCTGCGACATCCCATTCATGAAGGTTCATTTCCCAATAGGCATCGGTGAATCCGGCTGCGACATAGCAGATGTCCATCGCGGCCGAGCCGAGTCGGCGCATTCCACGCACCAACGGTAACACTCTCGCCACATTGTCAAGATTGTTGTCAGGGTTGACGTCTTTGTCAACCGGGAATCCTGTCGACACCACCGCGCGGTCAAGACGGTTGTTTTCCTTGACATGTATCGGTGTGCCGTTCAGGAATGCTCCTTGTCCTTTCACGGCGGTGAACAGCTCGTCGAGGACGGGGTCATAGACCACCCCTACAATCGGCGTGCCGTTATGCTCGATGCCGATTGATACGGCGAAAACAGGTATTCCCGCCGAGAAATTGGTAGTTCCGTCAAGCGGGTCGATAACCCAGCGATATTCGCTGTCATGATTCTCGGCACCCATTTCCTCTGACAGAATCGAGTGGGACGGGTAGAGGTGCTTGATACTCTTTACGATAATAGCCTCTGAAGCTTTGTCGGCAGCAGTGACAATATCGGCCTCGTTGAGTTTGGAGTGGATGTCAAGACGGTCGCTGCGGAAGTAGGGGCGGATTGTCCGCCCCGCGTTCCGCGCTATGTCGATTGCGTCAAGCAACAGGTCGTCCATTACTCAAAATTAGTATGGGTAATCGGCATGGGACGACGGAAAATCTCCTTGAACGAGATGAGAGTTTCAGTGCGTCCGAGACCTTGCAGACGTTCGTGGATAATATCGAGAAGGTGGCTGTTGTCGCGTGTGAAGATTTTGGCCAGAAGGTCATATTGTCCGGTGGTATAGTGACACTCGACGATTTCGGGAATGTCACGCAGACGGTCTACCACTTTCTGATAGCTGGTCGGGTCGTTGAGAATAAACCCGATGTAGGCACATGTTTCATATCCGGCGGTAGAGGGGTTGATAATTGACTCAAACCCTTTTATGGCGCCGCTTGAGGTGAGTTTCTGTATGCGCTGATGAATTGCCGCACCCGACACATTGGTTTCGCGAGCGATCTCAAGGAACGGTTTGCGGGCGTTGCCTGAAAGCATGTCCAGAATTTTAAAATCAAGACTGTCGTATTGTTGACGTGCCATAAATTTATAATATTAATATTTGTGATATTTATTTCTTGTTGACTGTGATTATGAAGGCCGAGAGAGGGACTAACCTGACTACAAATTTAATGATAATATCTTGTAGTTGTGGCAAGATTAGCGGAGATAATAACATTTTTTTAGAATTTACCGCTATTTAAGTGGCCTTTGGGTCATAGTGCGGCAAGCGTGTCGAAGAATTCTTTGCGCAAAGCCGGGTCATTCTCGAAAACACCGCCGCATTCAACCGTTGTCGTGGTCGAACATTGCTTTTCCACGCCGCGCATCTTCATGCACAGGTGCTCTCCGTTGCACACCACGATGACCCCCTTGGCTCCGAGTTTTGCCATGACGAGGCGGCAGATTTGTGCTGTCATGCGTTCCTGAACCTGAAGCCTGCGGGCATAAAAATCAACAAGACGGGCCAGTTTTGACAACCCTATTGTCTTTCCCTGCGGTATGTACCCGATTGATACTTTTCCGAAGAATGGAAGGATGTGGTGCTCGCACATCGAGTAAAACTCGATGTCCTTTACCACGACCATGCGCGACCCTTCGTGGGTGAAAATAGCATTGTTGATTATGTGGTCGGCATCTTGGCGGTAGCCGCGGGTGACGTAGAGAAGTGCTTTTGCGGCCCGCACGGGTGTCTTGATCAATCCTTCCCGCGCCGGGTCTTCCCCCAACAGCTCGATAATGGCCTTGATGTGAGAGGCGAGAGCCTCTACCGTAGCCTGATTATTGATATTTTCCATAACGTCATTCTGTTATGTTGATGCGGTCGCGTACCACGCGTATCTCCTTGGAGTAGGCAGGGAAGGCGCGCCGCAGTTCTTCGGCAGCATCGTCGGCGTCCTGCTTGTTGCGGAAATCTCCCACTTTCAGCCGCCAGTAGGGCGACGTGTACATGACATAGGTCTTGTACTGGGGAAATCGTGCCGAGATATTGCGCGATTTGGTGCGCGCCTCGCTCTTGGCCGTGCGCACGTTGTTGTCTGAAAACACCTGTACGCGGTATCCCGCCATGCGTCCGTGCGACGGGCGGTTGTCAGCCTGCTTGTCGGCGACGGCAGGCGCGGCGTCAGGTTCGAGACGTTCCCCGAGCGCGGCCGGCTGGATGATTATGTTTTTACCCCCGTCGGTGATATGTTCCACAATCGTACCGCCGGGTTCAACATCGGCTTTCGCTGGAATCACAGTCAGCATCATGACTGCGACGATGGTTATGTAAATAGAACGTAATGTCATAAACACACTTTGCGATTAATTTTGCAAAAATACAAAAATCCCGCCAACCGAGCAATTTAATTTACATTCCGCTAAAAATTTCCTCAATGATTTCATGTGCTCATGCTGCGGGACGATTTTAGAACCATTGTTTTAACTCCATTGAACAAGCCTTTAGAGGTTGTTTAAAAACAAATGTGAATCCAAAGCCCGTTTACACGAGTCGGAT
>CAMWRO010000048.1 GCA_947176615.1 uncultured Porphyromonadaceae bacterium | reverse complement strand
GAATTCCACGTCATAACCTGTAAAGACATATGCCACCGTAGCTGCCGTAATCGAGGCGATGAGCAGCGGCATGACCGAGACGCTTGTCAGGTCAATCATCAGAACTTCAAGAGTGAAAAGCATCCCCGCGATGGGGGCCTTGAATATGCCCGCGATACCGGCAGCGGCCCCGCATCCCACCATAATCATCAGGATTCGCGGCGACATGCGGAACAGGGAGCCGAGATTGGAGCCGATGGCTGCCCCGGTGTAAACGATGGGGCCCTCGGCTCCTACCGAGCCGCCAAACCCGATGGTCATCGAGCTGGCTATGACCGAGGAGTAGATGTTGTGCTTTTTCAGGCGCGACTTGTTCTGAGAGATTGCATACAGCACCCGCGTCACACCGTGGGATATATTGTCACGCACCACATATTTCACATAAAGAGCCGTCAGCAGGATGCCGAGCACCGGATAGAGAAGGTAAAGGTAGTTACCCCCGCTGATTGACATGTGGGCCGTCAGGGCCGACGAAATATAATGGATAAAAGTCTTCAGCACGAGAGCGGCAAACCCACAGAACACCCCGACGAGCAACGCGAGGATAATGACAAATGTCTTTTCCTTGATGTGCTTTTCCCGCCACAGCAGCATGGACAGAAACGCGCTGTGACAACCTCGTGCGATATTTACGACATATCTTTTCATTCAACAATCTCTTTTACAAAACCTCTACACACCCTGCCCGGTGACAACAGTGCGGATGGTGTAGAACAATATTTTCACATCGACCGTCACCGAGATATTGCTCAGGTAGACAAGGTCGTATCTCATTCTTTCAATCATCTGCTGAACAGTCGAGGCATAGCCGAATTTCACCATTCCCCACGACGTGATGCCGGGGCGAATCTGATGAAGGAGAGTATAAATCGGTGCCTTTTCAGTGATCTGCTCGATAAAATAGGCGCGCTCGGGACGCGGACCGACAAGCGACATCTCGCCACACAGGACATTCCAGAAGTTGGGCAGCTCGTCGAGGCGGTACTTGCGCATGAAACGCCCGATGCGGGTCACACGGTTGTCATTGTCAGATGACAGCGCGGGACCGCCTGACTCGGCATCGATCCGCATGGACCGGAGTTTGCGAATCCTGAACGGACGGCGATAACGCCCCATGCGCTCCTGAGAGTAAAATGCGGGGCCGGGCGAATCAAGTTTTATGGCGACAGCGAGAGCGGCGATTACAGGCGAGGTCAAAATAAGCGCGACCGATGAAAACAGTATGTCGCAGAAACGTTTCATGGCCACGGTAAAGTCTGACACCATCGCCCCTGAAAGGTTGATGAGCGGCTCACCGGCGATGTTTTCAAACCGTGTGCGCGACATCATGGCGGCGTAATGGTCAGTCGTGACCAGAATAGGCAAATCGAGCGGATACAGTCGGTTCAGAAGACTCATTGACAGGACCGTATCACTGCCGTTCATCACGATTATCACCCCTTTTGCCCCGGTTTCGCTTACAGCGCGGCCAATTTCCCCGATGCAGAAAACCGGATGCCCCACGGGAGCGGCATCGCCCTGCTCACACACGACATACCCGACCGTATTGTAGCCCATCGGCTTTTTCATGGAGGAAAGACGGGCATCAAGCTCGACAGCCTTGTCAATGTCGCCCACAATCAACACCGGCTGACTCCACCGGCGGGAGTGAATCATGCCGGCGGCATGGGAGGTGATGAGTATGCGCCCTGTGTAGACAAACAGAAACAATGCGGCAAAAAAGAGCAGCATAATCTCATAGGGGTATCCCTCCCCTCCCGCAATATCATTGAGCAGCGCGCCGAAAAAGAATATCTGCGCACCGATAAACGTCGTTATGAGGGTATTGATAAATTCATCAGCACGGGAGCGGTGAATGGGCGACACATAGTAACCCGAAACCGCGAAAACGAGCAGCAACACAGGCGGGAATATCCCCAGCGAAAGCCACACACCGCGGGAACAGAGAAAAGGCACTACCGACCCGTAGACACCCCATATTTCAGGAATCATGTGGAATCGCGCGACTTCAAACACCAACACGGCGACGAGGACCGACAGGTAGTCGGCCCCTATATACTTGAGTCGTTGTAACGCCGTGCTAATCAATGGCGCAATATTTTAACAGTTCCATCACTTGATATTTTCACGACCTGCGACGGCTGACGCGGCACGGTGTCATCGCGCCGGTAGCAGGCCACATAGTCAACCAGCGAGAGTATCTCGGGGGATATTTCGGCATAGAACGCCGGCGACGGGTCGCCCGAGACATTTGCCGAGGTCGAGACAACAGGCCGGCCAAGCCGATCGCACAATGCGCGTGAATACGCCTCGGAGGTCACGCGAAGCCCCACGCTGCCGTCGGCGGCAAGCAGATTGGGCGCGAGTCCGCGTCCTTTGTCAAAAACGACAGTCACCGGTCTCTCACTACCTGAAATCATATCGACGGCAACCGGCGGAACAATCTCCACCCACCGTTCCAAGTCGCCCACCGACCCGACAAGGGTGATAAGCGCCTTACTGTCGGGGCGATTCTTGATGCGGTAAACCTTCTCGACAGCGGCAGGATTGCAAGCATCACACCCGATGCCCCACACGGTATCGGTCGGGTAAAGAATCACACCGCCCTCGTCAAGAACGCGGACTGCGGCATCAATATCTTTGTTTAAATCAATCTGTTCCATAATGCGAGATTATTCGATTTCCGAAAGGCGGTTTTTGTCACCCACGACCCAGATGGTGTCACCGGCCATGAAGACAGTCTTGGCGTCGGGTTGCAGAAATTCGTCGCCGCGCTGAACCGAGACGAGCAATGCGCTGAACGTGTGGCTCAAATCGGCCTGAGCGACCGTGCTGCCTACAATCGGGGAATTTTCACCGAGGCGCACACTGGTCAGCTTTATGTCGCCCGACTTGGGAGCGTCGGTGTCATTTTCTCCGGCCGACTCAATGACAGGGAGCATCGCCTGTATCTCCTCATCGGTGCCTATCACGCCGAGGACATCACCGGGAAAGATGCGGGCATCGGCATCGGGGACGAGTATCATCTCATTGCCGCGCTGGATGCTTGACACGGAGACGCCATATTTCTGACGCAGGCCCGAATTTTTCAGCCGTTCCCCGACAAAGGGACAACCGTAGCCGACGGTCATGAAGGCAAGGTGCATGTTGCTGACGAGATTGTTGTTGCGTCCGCTGCGCCGCAGCTCGCGCTCGTTGAGGTTGTCGAGAAACTTGGCCTCGATATGCTGCATGCGCTTGCGCACACGGTTGGAAAACGAGAGTATTATCAGCAGGAACACAGCGAGACCGACCGTCCACCCGACAAGCAGCGAATAGATGTGGCTCAGCAAGTAGACGATAATGACCATCGCGATGAGCAGGCGGAACACCGTCATGACAATCAGCGGCACGTCAAACCGCGCATTGGCGGCGACAAGTCGCTCCCGCTCGGTCTTCTTGGATGCGGGATAGGTCATAGCCATCAGGAACGGGGCCATGATGACGAGAGAGATGATGGTGGTGAAAAACCGTCCCCACGACGGGAACACCGATGTCATCAGCGGCATCAGGAAGTTTAGCGACAGAATCGTAAGTGAGATAAGGACGATAGTGTAGAGAAGCACACGCCACAGGTAACGGCGGAAAAGCGATTTCCACAAGGTGGCGGTGACATTCTCGCTCTCGGTGGTCACATTGCCGCTATAACGGTTTATCAGGAAGTTGAGACGGCGCGGGAGATGACGCTCGATCCAGTTATAGACCGGGTCGGCCATGCGGATGAAATAGGGGGTGGTGAATGTCGTGATTACCGACACGGCCACCACGATGGGATAGATTGTCGGCTCCAGCACTCCGAGCGACATGCCGAGCGATGCGATAATAAACGCGAACTCGCCGATCTGAGTCAGCGAAAAACCGCTCTCGATTGCCACGCGCAGAGTCTGGCCTGTGAGCAGCATGCCGAATGTGCCGAAAAATATCATCCCGACTATCACCACGGCCGACAGCAGGAGAATGGGGCCGAAATATTCAAAGATAATGTGAGGGTTGACCATCATGCCGACCGAGATAAAGAACACTGACCCGAAGAGGTCCTTGACAGGCATGGTGACGCGCTCGATGCGCTCGGCAAAGCTCGTTCCCGCAAGAATCGACCCCATGACGAAGGCGCCGAGCGCAAGGGAGAAGCCGCAATAGACCGAGAACACGGCCATGCCGAGACAGAGGCCCATCGAAACGATTAGCAGCGTCTCGCTATTGAGATAGCGACGCTGATAATTGAGCAGCGACGGGAGGACGAAGACACCGACGAGAAACCACATTATAAGGAAGAAACCGAGCTTGCTGACGCTGTAAAGCATCTCGGTGCCCTCGACGCTGTTGTTAATAGCAATCGACGAGAGGATTACCATCATCAAGACCGCAAAAAGGTCTTCGACAATGAGGACGGCAAGGACAAGGGAGGCGAATTTTTTCTGCCGCAACCCCAAGTCGGTAAACGCCTTTATAATAATGGTGGTCGACGACATTGACAACATACCGCCGAGGAAAAGACTGTTTATATAGGTGAAACCGAGCACATGCCCGACAGCAAACCCCGCCCCCATCATGCCGCACACGATGAACAGCGCGGTCACGACCGCCGAGCCGCCGGCATTCAGAAGTTTCTTAAAGCTGAATTCGAGGCCAAGCGAAAACAGGAGGACAATGATACCTATCTGAGCCCAGAACTCGATATTTTCCTCGGTAGAGACCGACGGCAGGTATTCAAAATTGGGACTGGCAAGAAAACCGGCCACGATATACCCGAGTACCACCGGCTGTTTCAGCCACTTGAAAAGCAGCGTGATGCCGGCCCCGAGGATGAGTATAAACGCGAGGTCGCGTATAAGGCCTTCAATATCAAATGTCGAGTGTTGTGCGACTGCCTCGGCAGTGTCTCCGGCAACAGCAGCGAGCAACAGTGATAGGAGCATAATAGAGTTTAAATTGAATTTAGGAAAGATCAGCTTGATTGGACAACGAAATCGAAATTATGTCACCCACCGCGCTCAGGTCGTGGAAAGTATTGATGTAGTCAGTATTTTCTTTGCCGAGACAAAGCAGATTCAACCGGGTGACACCGGCCTCGTATTCATAGTCGACATAGAAACGTGACAAATGTATGTGGTATCGGTCAAGAACCGCGCGATAGTCGTCGATCGAACTGACAACGCCACGGACCTTGATGCGTATCGTGCGGGCCTCGTTACCGACATTGACACGGTATTCGAGACGCTCAAGCACGGTAAGCACGATTATGACAAGAGCCGTCGCACAGACTGCGACGACATACATCCCCACCCCGACAGCCATTCCGATAGTGGCCACAATCCATATCCCGGCAGCGGTGGTCAGTCCACGCACGGAACCTTTCATCTGAATGATGGCCCCGGCACCGAGGAAACCGATACCGGTTATCACCTGAGCCGCGATGCGTCCCGGGTCGCCGTTTTTCAACCCGAGATATTCCTGCGGGACATAAATCGACAGAATCATAGCGAGAGCCGCCCCCATCGAGATGAGCGCGAATGTGCGCAATCCGGCCATCTGCCCCTTGCGCTTGCGCTCGATACCGACAAGACTGCCGAGAAGCATCGACACGACGAGGCGGAAAGCCGCCGTCGAAGTGGTCAGCTCGACATCATTGACCGACTGCCAGAACTCGCCCCACATTACTTTTTAAGGGTAAAGTGGCGGGAAGTGAGGCGATAACCGTCAGTAAACAGTTCCACGGTGTAGTCACCGGGGGTAAGGGTGGTGTTGACATCCCAGTAGATGCGGATGCCTGTTATCTCGTCACCGGCATACTCGATGACCTTGCGGGCGGTGCAGGGAATAGATTTTCCCTCAAATTCAAACGCCCCGGCATTGCCGAGCAACTGCCCTTCGGGGTTGACGAGACGCAGATAGATTGTCTTGTTGCCCACGGGGGTGGAATTGTTCTGAGGGATTGTGAATGTCACCATGAGCTGCTTGGCCTTGGTCACGTTTTTCTCGTTTTTACCGTTTTTCTTCAGTCCGACAAGCGAAACGCCTGTAACGTTGAGTTTCTCGGCAAGGGTCATGCGCTCGCTGAGGTTCTCGTTGCGGCGTGCCTCCTCTCTCACTCGCGACGAGAGCTGCTGGTTCTGAGCCTTGATTTCACTGTTTTCGGCCTTCAGACCGGCATTTTCCTTGTTAAGCGAGTCAATCTGAGCAATATAGTGGCGCAGAAGGCCTTTGAGGGTCGAGATTTCTGACTGAAGCTCGGCTATGCGCTTCGCACTCTTGACTTTCTCTGACTTGAGTTCCTGAATAAGCTGCTCGACCTTGGCCTTGGCAGCGGTATATTTTGCAAGGATGGTGTCACTTGCCAGTGTCTGTGCCTGATTCTCATACTGTTGAAACTCGGCGTTGACAGCCTCAAACTCGTTGGTGAGCTGCAACTGCTCGTTTTCAAGTTTCAATTCCTCGTTTTGCAGACGAGCCTGCTCCACATCACTCTTCAGCGATGCAACCTGCGTTATACCAAACACAACCGCCACGAGCAGCAACACGGCAAGCCCAATGGCAATCCACAGCATAGGTATTCCTTTTTTCTTCATATATCTGATCTAAACGTTTATTCAAGTGCAAATTTACAAACCGTTGCCAAATTAACCAAATTTTGCCGCATTTAAGTCGAAATCCAAGTCGAGGAAATCCTTCATGCGCGGCAATGACGCGATGGCGGCGGCGCGGCCGCGGGCATAGGTGTCGCGCATCTTTGTGCGGTCGGTATCGACACGCCCTATCGGGAGAGGTTGCTCAGGGGCGATTACGAGTGTCGACCCTTCAGCTACCTGCCGGCTCAGATAGTCAAGCTGGGCATTATACATTTCATGACGGCGCGCCATCGCCTCGGCAACTGCGGGATACTTGCGCAGCAGCAGGCGGAAAAGCCACGCCGGGGCGGGCGATTTTCTATATCCGACAGGCTGCGTCAGGACCACGATGTTTCGGTCATAACCTATCGACCGGAAATATTTCAATGGGATGGAGTCGCTGATTCCGCCGTCGAGCATCAGCCGCCCGTCATCGACACGCACAGGGCGGGTGACTCCCGGCATCGAGGCCGAGGCGCGGAGCCATTCGAGGGCGGCATGGTCGATTTTGTCTATCCGTTTATACACCGGCTCGGCGGTGAGGACATCGGTGCTTACCGAGTAAAATTCCATCGGATTGCTTTCGTAGGTCTCAATATCGAATATGTCGAGTTCAAGCGGCAACGTGTGGTAGGCAAACTCGGCCCCGACGAGGTCGCCGGTGGTCACAAGAGACCTTAACCCCATGTAGCGCGGGTCCTTGCAGTATTTCAGATTATACCGCAGCACCCTCCCGGGCTGACGCGACTTATAGTTGCAGCCGAAACTCGATCCGGCCGACACCCCTATCAACCCGTCAAACTCGATGCCGTGTTCCATCATCACGTCCATCACCCCGGCTGTAAAGAGGCCGCGCATGGCCCCGCCTTCAAGCACAAGTCCTTTTTTCATCTCATTTCACTATTCTTGCAGCAAATTTAATCAAATTTTCGGGGATTTTCGCTAACTTTGCGGGTCAAATATATCTATAAATGGAAAAGGATGCAGAAATCGACGGAACGTCGTTTCATTATACCGACAACGGCGAAGGGCCCCGCACCATCGTTCTGATGCACGGCTGGGGGTGCAACTCCACAACACTCGCGTCAATCGAGCGCGTGGCTCTCGGCGAAGGGTATCGTGTTGTCAATCTCGACTTTCCGGGATTCGGCAAATCGACCGAGCCGGCCGAGACTTGGGGTATCGAGCGCTATACTGCCGCGACCGAGCAACTGTTGCGCGTGGCGGGTATCGAGCGGCCTGTCATGCTCGGCCATTCATTCGGAGGGCGCGTGGGCATTCTATACGCATCGCGCAACCCGGTCGAAAAGCTCATTCTTGTCGATGCCGCCGGGGTTAAACCGCGCCGGTCGCTGAACTATTACCGCAAGGTCTACACGTTCAAGGCTTTCAAGTGGATTTTGCGCGGACTGATGGGGCGCGCCAAGGCCGAGGAGGTTCTGGACAGGATGCGCTCGTCGAGCGGGTCGAGCGACTATGCCGCCGCGTCGCCGCGAATGCGGCAGGTGCTGTCGCGCGTGGTCAACGAAGACCTGTGCCATGTCATGCCGTCAATCAAGGCCCCGACGCTGCTGATCTGGGGGGAAAACGACACCGCTACCCCGCTATCCGACGCGAAAAAGATGGAAAGCCTCATCCCGGGTTCGGGCCTCGTGTCATTTCCCGGATGCGGCCACTACAGTTTCCTCGACAACCCGGCACAGTTTGCAGCCGTGCTCCGCTCCTTCCTCAACTCTTAACTAAACCCTAAACCTAAACTTTAGACCAATGTACTGGTTATCCTATATCGCCCTTATCGCAGCATGCGTCAATACCGGTTACGAGTTTCGACGCGACCTGATGATGCTGCAACAGAATTCCTATCGCAACGAGCGTTACCGCCGCTGGCTCGACACGTCGGGCGACACGACCTCGGTCATGCGTCTCGTCTCGATGGCTGTCGTTTTCGCCTCGCTGTCCACGCTGTCGACCCCGATAGTGGGAGCCGTCCTTATAGGTATCATCAGCATCCTAAACATCTTCACTCTCGCGAGAAAGAAATACAAAAAACCGCTCGTGTGGACACCCCGCGCCCGGCGCATCTATGCCGTCATGACGCTGCTTGCCGTCATCGCCATCGTCGTGCCCGGAATCGTCACGGGGATGACACGTCACAGCGTGGAGCTGATGGGAGCGGCCGCAATGATTGTCTACTGTCTCTCCCATGTGTTCACCCTTTTGGCCAACCGGCTGCTGAAACCTGTCGAGGCACGCATCAATGCCCGCTACTATCATGAGGCGGAACGCATTCTTGCCTCGATGCCCGGCCTGAAAATAATCGGCGTGACCGGCAGCTACGGCAAGACAAGCACCAAGCACTACCTCAACCGCATCCTTGCCGAAAAATATGATGTCATGATGACCCCGGGCAGTTTCAACACCACCCTCGGCGTAATCCGCACCGTGCGCGAGTACCTGAAACCCTACAACGAGGTCTTTATCGTCGAGATGGGGGCAAAGCAGCCGGGCGACATCAAGGAGATATGTGACCTCGTGCATCCCTCGATGGGTATCGTGACCGCCGTGGGCGAGCAGCATTTGGAATCGTTCAAGTCAATTGAAAATGTGCAGCGCACCAAGTTTGAGCTTGTCGACGCTCTCCCCGCCGACGGCCTCGCAGTGGTCAACGACGATTTCCCCTTTGCCGCCAACCGCAAGGTCGACAATGTGGAATGTCTGCGCTACGCTGTCAAAAACACCGGCGCGGCCGATTACACAGCCTCGTCGATAACCTACTCTCCTGCCGGAACCACATTCGTGCTACGCTGCCCCGACGGGTCGGAACAGGAATTCAAGACCCGCCTCGTGGGGGAATGTAACGTCTCCAACCTCATGGGTGCCATAGTCATAGCGTTGAAACTGAATGTCCCTGTCGACAAAATCAGATATGCCGTGAGCAAAATCGAGCAGGTCGAACACCGCCTGAACATGAAACGCACCCCCGGCGGCGTCACCATCATCGACGACGCGTTCAACTCCAACCCGACCGGCTCAGGCATGGCTCTCGACGTGCTCGCGTCAATGACCGGAGGGAAACGCATCGTCGTGACACCGGGCATGATCGAGCTTGGCGACCGTCAGGAGGAACTCAACGAGGCATTCGGCAGCAAAATTGCCACTTCGGCCGACATAGCCATCATCGTGGGCCGCTATAACCGCGATGCTATCGTCAGCGGCATTGAGAAAGGAAACGGGACGGTCAAGACCCACACTGTCGACACCTTTAACGACGCGCAGCGCCTCTTGGCCACCATCCTCGCCCCGGGTGACACCATCCTTTACGAAAACGATTTACCCGACACGTTCAAATAAGCAGGCGTGTCGATAAAAAAATACTACAAATCATCAAGATATGAAGACCAATATCGGAGTGTTTTTCGGCGGACGTTCCACCGAACATGAAATTTCAGTCATCTCGGCCTCTCAGGCCATGAATGCCATCAACCGCGACAATTACGACGTTACACCTATATATATAACCAAGCAGGGACACTGGTATACCGGCGACGCGCTCCTTGACGTGGCCAATTACCGCGACATCCCGTCGCTGCTGAAGAAATGTACCGAAGTGTACATGCAGCCGACATTCGGCGACTACAATCTCTATCGCAAAAACAAGGGTTTCTTCGACAAACCGGTCCTGACGAAACTCGACATCGTTTTCCCCGTGCTGCACGGCTCCAACGGCGAGGACGGCGTGTTTGAGGGCGTGCTCGAATCAATCGGCATCCCCTTTGCCGGATGCGACACCCTGTCGAGCGCCAACGGTATGGACAAGATTACGATGAAAATGATTCTTCAGGCGTGTGACATACCCGTGGTTGACTATGTATGGTTCACTGACAAGCAGTGGTTCTCGCAGCGCGATGCGCTGATTGCCCGAATCGAGGAGAAAATAGGCTATCCCGTCATCGTCAAGCCAGCCAACCTCGGGTCGAGCGTCGGCATAGGCCGCGCCCGCAACCGCGAGGAGCTGATGGAACGCATCGACACCGCTGAAAAATACTCGTCGCGCATCATCGTGGAGGACATGGTCGAGAATCTCAAGGAAATCAACTGCTCGGTTCTCGGCGACTGCGACGAGTATGAGACCTCGGTGTGCGAAGAACCGATAAAGAGCGGCGAAATCCTCTCCTATGAGGACAAATATATGGGAGGCACAAAGGGCGCCAAGGGTATGCAGGCATCACAGAAACGTATCCCCGCCGACCTTCCCGCCGAGATGAGCGACCGCATCCGTTTCCTCGCCGGAGAGACTTTCCGCGTGCTGAGCTGCCACGGTGTAAGCCGCGTGGATGTCATCGTCGATGCCGATACCAACGACATCTATGTCAACGAAATCAACACCATCCCCGGCTCGCTATCTTTCTACTTGTGGGAGGCTACCGGTCTGACCTTTGACAAGCTCATGGACCGCCTCGCGTCGCTTGCGCTGAAACGCAACCGCGAGCGCGCGATGAAGACCGTCAGCTACGACCAGAACATCTTCTCGATGGGCGGCGGTGTCAAAGGCGGCAAGCTGAAGTAATCCGGTTTAAGGTTTAGTTCGCCCTTCACCTTTCACCCTTCACTGTTTATTATGGGAAATACTTGGCTCTGGATTCTCGCTGCCGTAGTCTACGGCGTTGCTTGCGGCGGGGTATACACTTGGATGTCACCCCGGCGCATAGGGACGTGGCGGCTTTTCCTGCGCAGCACGGCAGCGTTTACCGTTGCCGGGCTGGTAATCGTTTATATACTTTTCAGAATATTCAAGGCATGATTGAAGATATACAACTACGCGTCGAGCCTCAGACTGCTGTCGAGACCATGCGCCTTATCCCGATGGTTTCGACCCAACTGCACATCGATGCAAACCGCATCAGGCTCATCAAGATAACACGCCGTTCAATCGACGCGCGACAGCGGCGCGTGATGGTAAATCTCGGGGTCAGGGTGTGGATTGACGAAGAACCCGCCGACACATCGCTCGCCCCGGCCGTCAGCTATCCCGATGTTGCGGGAAAGCCTGACGTGATTATCGTCGGAGCCGGTCCGGCCGGACTTTTTGCTGCCCTGCGGCTGATCGAGCAGGGACTGCGCCCCGTCATCCTTGAACGTGGAAAGGATGTCGACGAGCGCCGCAAGGACATGGCCCGCATCGCGCGTGAAAATGTCGTCGACCCCGATTCCAACTATTGTTTCGGCGAAGGCGGAGCCGGGGCGTTCTCTGACGGCAAACTCTATACCCGCAGCAAAAAACGCGGCTCGGTCGACAAAATCCTTGCCGTGCTGCACCGGCATGGCGCAAGCGAGGATATACTCATTGACGCGCACCCCCACATAGGCACCGACCGTCTGCCAGCCGTCATCAAGGCTATGCGCGAGACTATCATCGGCTCGGGGGGCGAGGTGCGTTTCAACACCCGCGTGACAGGGCTGGTACTTGACCGCGAAAGCGACCGTGTGACAGGGGTTATGACCGCGGCGGGAGAAAAATTTGACGGCCCCGTCATTCTCGCCACCGGCCACTCGGCCCGCGACATATACCGCATGTTGCACGACAGCGGAATCAAGCTCGAACCCAAGGGCCTTGCCATCGGCGTGCGCCTCGAACACCCGCAGCAGCTCATCGACCGTCTGCGATACCACAGTCCCGCAGGGCGCGGAAAATATCTCCCGGCAGCGGAATACACGATGCTGACACGCGTCAATGACCGCGCCGTCTACTCGTTCTGCATGTGTCCGGGCGGTTTCATCATCCCGGCGGCCAGCGATGACGGCCAGCTCGTGGTCAACGGAATGTCGCCATCCAACCGTGGCACAAAATGGGCCAACTCGGGAATGGTTGTCGAAATCCTTCCCGAAGATGTCCCGGACCCCGACAACGGCGACAACGCGCTGAAAATGATGGACTATCAGGAGGCCATCGAGCGTCGTTTCTGGGAAGATGCGGGAAAGACACAGAACGCGCCCGCGCAGCGCATGACTGACTTCGTCGATTCGCGCCCGTCACGCGACCTCCCCCCGACATCCTACGCCCCGGGCATCCACCCGGCACGCATCGACAAGCTGTTGCCCCCCGAAATCGCAAAACGCCTTCAGGCCGGATTCCGCGACTTCGACAAGAAAAACCGTGGATTCCTCACCCGCGAGGCAACACTGATCGGAGCCGAAACCCGCACATCGTCACCGGTGCGCATACCGCGCCACGACGACACGCTGCAACATGTCGAAATCGCAGGTCTCTTCCCCTGTGGAGAAGGTGCGGGATATGCCGGAGGCATTGTGTCGGCAGCAATCGACGGCGAGCGTTCAGCCGATGCCGTGTGTGAATATCTGAAAACCTCTGACCAATGATACTGTTCCCTAACGCAAAAATAAACCTCGGCCTTGACATTCTTTTCAAGCGCGAGGACGGCTATCATGAAGTCGTTACCGCCATGATACCTGTCGGGTGGCACGATATTCTTGAAATTGTCCCCGCGCTAGGCACCGAGACAACACTGACCACCTCGGGACGGCCTGTGAACTGCCCGACTGAGAAGAACCTCGTCATGAAAGCCTATCGCGCGATGGCCGAGACAGTCGAGCTGCCAGCGGTCGACATTTATCTGCGTAAAATCATCCCCGACGGGGCCGGACTGGGGGGCGGGTCGGCCGATGCGGCATTTATGCTGCGCGGACTGAACGAGCTTTTCGCCCTCGGTTTCTCCGATGAGCGCCTCGCTGAAATCGCCTCGTCCATCGGGGCCGACTGCCCGTTTTTCATCTACAACCGCCCGATGCTTGCCACCGGCACAGGTACCGCCCTCTCCCCCATCGACATAAATCTCGACGGACTGACCGCCGTGATAGTCAAACCGGCCGAAGGTGTCACAAC
>CAMWRO010000047.1 GCA_947176615.1 uncultured Porphyromonadaceae bacterium | reverse complement strand
GTCGCCGTCATAGGCCACCGGCTATGATGTCTCCACCCCCTAGGGAAACACCACCGTATATTGCTTTTTTATCGGGGTGGTCAGACGCGTCATCTTTATGCCGGGGCGCAGCGAGGTGGTCGCCGACACGACAATCACGCAGCGATAGTGGTCATAATCGGGTTGCGCCGGAAACGAGAAAATCGACTCCAGCTCTTGTATGGAAATATAGGTGCGATAGGCAGCGTCGACAACCTGCTGCCCCTCGGGCAACACCGGAGCGACATAGTTCCACGAGTCGAGACGCACCGGCTCAACCGGCACGCCCGCGCTTTCCAGAGCCGCCTCGACCGCCTCGTCGTCACGCTTACCCTCCTCGACAAGTGTCTTTTTCAATGCCGAGAACGCCGAGAGCATCTGCTTGCCCGAGAGCGAGCAGCCGGCCTCGACAAAAATCGAAATCATATAATAACCGCTCGACGGGTCAACCGTGTTGCGGGCAATCATCGAAAAGTAACGTCCGCGACGCACCGACTGCATCACATAACACTCCGACGTGTTGAGAAAACGCTGCAACGCCGCTCCCGGCTCCACCAGTGTGCTGTCCCACCGGGCCTCGACATTGCCACCCCCTGCCGGATAAGAATAAATCGTGCGTGTCGCGTTATTCACATCACCGCGCAACGCCACCTGTATATAGTTGAACTTAGCCATGATTAATTGCATCAATTTAGATTGAGAGAGTAACTTATCAGCTGCAAATTTACACAGAAAAATTCAAATAACCCCCAATCTTTGCACACTTGCTGAGTTTATTGATGTTAACTAATCCTTAAAAATCGATTTTAGTGTGGTTTTTATTGATTATTCAGAACATATTTGCACATCTGCAATCTGACAAGATTAACATAAAAATCATTCTTCTCTTCCTCAATTCTTGGCTTTTTGTAGAAAAAGTTGTAAATTGCGCAAAAATCATTAAAACAACTATAAAATTTTACCTATTACATTTCTTCACCTGATATAACTACCTTATTTCCTAAATGAACCGACTCATAACAAACCTTGCCATCTTGGCGGTGTCAATGACACTGCTGTCGACCCAATGTGACGACCCGGAAGGAATCAGGCTCGGATGGCCGACTGTGACTGTTATAAATAATTCGGAGTCAGATATCCGAGTCCTGTACGGATATACCGCACAAGAATATCTGCGGCCTTACGATGTCGCGCGAATGCATCGATTGGATAAGAACAACTATCCGCTGATTATACCGGGTGACTCGGCTATCATTCATGTGGAGGCGAAGCCGTCCAGTTATCTCAACTTTTTTCATGTTATTATACAGTCACCCGAAATGTTTGAGACATACGAGACCCAAAAGAATCCTGAACCGGCTGACAACCTCTTTCTCTATCACGAAGTGACCGAAAACGAGTATAACGAATATGGCTATCCTACAAGAGAAAATATCTTAATCAAATATACTCAAGACCAAGAGGAGGTGGCAATCCAATGAACCGGCTAATGCTTATTTTATTGATGTCGTTGGTATCATCGGTGACACATTCACAAGAAAGGAATGACAACAAGGCCGATTACACATCAACCCGGCACCAGATTTATTTCGGATGGATGATAGGGAGAATGGTCAACCGTCCGTGTGACGGGGTGACGGGATTGTCATTTGCCCACGGGCCCGATGCAGATCAAGATGACGGAATGTCGTTAAGATATCGTTACAACCTGACAAAGAGATTCGGAATCGGAGGAGATTTTGACTGGATTCCCATTCACGGGCAATCGGCCTATCCCGAGCCTGACAAGGATTCTTATTACTATGGCAACGAGGGGACACCGTCACACAGGACGTGGCACACGCTGCGGTGCAGCGCGGTTCCGTCATACCGGTTCAATTATCGGCGATGGGAGTTTGCATTTGATGCCGGGGTGGGGCTCACGTTCTTCATTCCTGCCCGAAACGGGAATTATCTGCGCGAACATCTGACCAATGGAACCGAGGAACGCGTCAAAATAACGTGGGACAACCGATGTCATTTTTCAATAACGCCCGGCGCGACCTGCACTTTCAATCTGAGCCAAAATGTCGGAGTGTACTTCAGCTATCGATATTCATTTGTATTCGGGAGCATGACAGGACAATACTACCGGGAAGATTATTTCGGAAACATGATTCAGAAATACTCGACAAACGTAAAATTCAGTAAGAACTACGCGACAGGGTTGGGAATACGCATCTCATTCGGAAATACAAAATAACCCAATCATGAAAAAGTTATTTATTCTGATAATCGCGGCGATGGTTGCCGCCGGAGTCTCGGCTGCTGATGGCAATGCCGGGATGAAAAAGGAACTGAGGGCCAATTTCCGCCACAAAATCGGATTGGGCGTAGGCTTGGGCGTGCTGACGGGACGCTCGACGACCGACCTGACGCGCTACTCCTTCCCGAGCAGCAGCAACACGCCGCTCGGCATGGCCTCGGGCATGGACTATTGCCTCATGGTCAATGACAACTGGGGCATCGGGGTAGACGCGTCGGGGACATTCATATACGGCGACTGCGAGTATCCCGAAAGCAACCAAGACAGATACCACTACTATTCCAATGACAATCAACGGATGTGGGACGTGTCGGGACTTACCGTCGGGCCGGTCTACCGCATCATCAAGGGGCCGTGGGCGGTGATGTTTCAGATGGGATTCGGAGCGACTTTCTATGAACCTCGCGCCATGAGCAAGGAATATGTAAGGGAACATGTCGAGTATAACGACAAGCAGGGGGTCATTGTCCACTGGGGCAAGTCGACCTGTTTCGCGATAATGCCCAAGGTGTCGGTGATGCGGCAGCTGTCGCGCATCTTCGGCCTGACCGCCTGCATCGGCTACCGGCAGTCATTCGGCGACATCGAGGGGCAATACACCCGCATTACAAAGCGGGGCGAGACGCTGCAATCCTTCAGGCAGAAAAATTTCGGCGGCAACTCACTGACGGTACAGGTAGGAATCTGCCTAACTTTCGGCAAGACGCTCCCCCGGTAACACGAGGAACTATTTTACTCTCCCGATGCGGCGGGGTTCCTGATGATTGATAATGAGCGGGACAGTCTCGACCGTCACGTTGCTCGTGTCGAGTCCCATCGCGTTTTCATCGCTTATGCCGAGCCTCCGCAGCCACCCGTACATCTGCATCATCGCGGCCGCACGCACCGAGCAGTTGCTCGACGGCGAGAAAATGCGGTGAATCAGAATAAAACGGAAATTTCCCGGTATGCCGCGCGAGCGCAGTGACCCGTAACGGCTGCACAGGTCTATCTCACCCGCCGCCACAAGGTCCTCGACAATCTGGCGCAGATAGACGGTGACGCGCGGCTGGATGCGGAAACCGATATTTATCTCTACCCTGAGGAGCGTGTCGGGCACCAGCGTGCGGCAACTGTATTGAAGCGTGTCGGGGTCATCGGTATGGTTCAGGCTTATGATCCAGTATCGGTCGGCACGCTTGGGGCCTTTGTTGACAATCGAGTAGATGAGCTTGCTCTCCACCTTGCGGGCATCGCGCGACCGACTGAAATAAATGAGGTTGGAGGCATAAAGTGGAATGTCGCGCTCACGGCTGATGTCGACGAGCAGGGATGCCTCGGAATCAAGGTCGACATACTCGATATAACGGTTGCGCACAGCGGTCGCTCGGTTCCACACAAGCATCATGGCGCATATAACCCCTGCAATAAGCAGCGTGAACCATCCCCCGTGCATGAACTTGAACATGTTGGCGGCAAAAAAGCACCCCTCTATCGCGGCAAAGACGACGAAAAAGACACATGTCACCCACAGCGGGACACCCTTGTAGTGGAGATAGAACCCGAGCAACGCGGTGGTCATCAGCATGGTAATCGTAATTGCGAGACCATAAGCAGCCTCCATCCCCGCCGAGTCGCGGAAAAGCAGCACGGTGATGATGCAGCCGACATAGAGCGACCAGTTCACCGCCGGGACATAGAGCTGACCCTTCAGCCGCGACGGGTACTTGATGCGGAAACGGGGGGAGAAATCAAGGTTCATCGCCTCGCTGAAGATGGTGAACGACCCGCTCAGCAATGCCTGACTCGCGATAATGGCCGCCCCGGTCGACATTATAATTCCCGGCACGACAAACCATGACGGCATGATGGCAAAAAACGGATTGACGCCGACCACTCCATCGGGTCCCGCGCTCAATATCCACGCCCCCTGCCCGAGATAGTTGAGTATCAGCATGACTTTGACAAAAAGCCATGACACGGTGATGTTCATGCGCCCGCAATGCCCGAGGTCCGAGTAAAGGGCCTCGGCTCCCGTCGTGCAGAGAAACACCGCCCCGAGTATCAGGAACCACTCGGGATTTCCGGCAAGCAACCGGACCGCATACCACGGGTTAAACGCACGGAATATCGACATGTCGTGACCCACATTGGCAATCCCGAGGACACCCAGCATCAGAAACCACGCGAGCATGAATGGCCCGAACCACCGGCCTATAGCCGAGGTGCCGGTCTGCTGCACAAAAAATATTACCGTGATTATGCCGATAACAATGGGCACAACGGGGGTTTCGGCCCATATTCCCCTGAGGCCCTCGATGGCGGTCGTGACAGTGATTGCCGGCGTGATTACCCCGTCGGCGACGAGCGTGCTCGCCCCGACCGCGGCTATAACAAACAACCCCTTCCCGCCATGCCGCTTGAGCAGCGCATAAAGGGCAAGGATTCCACCCTCGCCGTGGTTGTCGGCCCGCAGGGCGATGAGCACATATTTGACCGTGGTCTGAATCGTGAGTGTCCATATCACACACGACACCGCCCCGATAATAAAATCGGCGTCCCAGCGCGGTGTCACCGCCGTTATCGCCTTCATGACATAGAGCGGCGAGGTGCCGATGTCGCCGAACACTATACCCATCGTCACAAGCAAAGCCATCGCGGTCACGCGTCTGACACCGTGGCTGCCCGATTGTTGTTGAAACGTTCTGTCCATATTCTGACAAACACCTTTAATCGGCACTATGTTTGCACGTTTGCAGCCATTATATATCGACATGTGGTGAAGAAATGCTAACTTTGCACTCTCTAACTTGATTATCCCGGACATGGATTTCAGCAAATTCCGTTCAATCGCCGTCAAAATCGGCAGCAATGTGCTCACCCGCGCCGACGGGAGTCTCGACGTGACACGCATGAGCTCGCTCGTCGACCAGATAGCCGACCTCCACCACCGCGGCATCCGCGTGGTGATGATTTCATCGGGTGCGGTCGCCTCGGGCCGCAGTGCCCTCGCGGGGGAAATACATCATCAGCTCGACCCCGTCTCGGCCCGACAGCTTTTCAGCGCAGTCGGGCAGGCACGCCTCATCAACCGCTACTATGAACTGTTCCGCGACCACGGGATTGCCTGCGGACAGGTGCTGACGACCAAGGAAAATTTCTCGACACGCCGCCATTACCTGAATCAGAAACACTGCATGGAGACGATGCTTGCCGCCGGTGTGATACCTGTCGTCAACGAGAATGACACCGTGTCGATTACCGAACTGATGTTTACCGACAACGACGAGTTGTCAGGACTCATCGCCTCGATGCTCGGAGTCGACATGCTCGTGATTCTCAGCAACATCGACGGCATCTACAACGGCGACCCGGCACTGCCCTCATCTACAGTCATCCCCGAGATTACCCCCTCGATGGACCTGAGCCGCTACATCTCGGCCTCCAAGTCATCGCTCGGGCGCGGAGGAATGACCACAAAGAACCGCATCGCCCGCAAAGTGGCATCGGAAGGCATCGCGGTCGTGATTGCCAACGGCAAGCGCGAAAACATCCTGACCACCCTCGTCGACAGTCCCGATTCAGTCCCCCACACTCTTTTCGTCCCCGCAGCCAAAGAAACATCAGGGGTCAAAAAATGGATTGCCCACAGCGAGGATTTTGCCAAAGGGGAAATACGCATCAATGCCGGGGCCGCCGATGCCCTCCTGTCGGGCAAAGGGGCAAGCCTGCTCCCGGTCGGGGTTGACAGCGTCTCGGGAGAGTGGGACAAAGACGACATTGTGCGCATCACGGGGCCCGACGGCACCCTGATCGCCCTCGGACGTGCCGGATGCGACAACCTCAAAGCCGCCTCAATCATCGGCACCCGCGGCACCCGCCCCATCATTCACGCCGACTACATATATTTAGCACCGGAATAAACATTATATTCATAACTATATCCTAAAAAACGCCGCTCGGGATGCTTGGAACGGCGTTTTTTTTCGTATTTTTGTCTCATTATGCAGACTGTATTGTTTCATTCAACGATTTTCGGCCCCATTCACTCGCGGCGCCTCGGCACGTCGCTCGGGGTCAACCTCAGTCCCCGCGACGGGAAAGTGTGTACATTTGACTGCCTCTACTGCGAGGCGGGATTCAACGCGCAGGGCCCCGGAAAGGCGGGTCTTCCCTCCCGGGCCGAGGTGGCACGCGACCTTGAAACGAAACTCCGCTCGATGAAGGAGGCCGGTGAACAGCTCGATGTCATAACCTTTTCGGGCAACGGCGAGCCGACGATGCACCCTGACTTCGAGGGTATCGTCGACGATGTCACCGCGTTGCGCGACAAGTATTTTCCCGATGTGAAAATCAGCGTGTTGTGCAACTCGACCCGTCTCGACAGCGAGTCGGTCGTCAAGGCGTTACACCGCGTCGACAACGCGATTCTGAAGCTCGACTCGGCTGTCACACCGACTATGCGTGAAATCGACCGCCCGCTCTCACCGTCGTTCACGAGCGAAAAGGTCATCGGCCGGCTGAAAGACTTCGGCCACGACGCAATCATTCAGACCATGTTTCTGCGCGGCGAATACAACGGTGTCACAATCGACAACACCACCCCTGCCGAAGTCGACGCGCTCATCGACGCCTATCGAGAGATAAAGCCGCGCGAAGTGATGGTTTACTCCATCGACCGCAAGACTCCGGCCGAAAACCTCGTCAAGATTCCACGCGAGGAGCTTGAAACAATCGCCGGGCGCATCCGCGACCTCGGCATCCCGGTAATCGTAAGCTGATATTCGCGTCAAGCCGCGGAGCGGCGGGGCCGCAATATCTCCAAACGAGGCACCTTTCACCCTTCACCCTCCACCTTTCACCCTTTTATTAATAATGGAACAGGAAATCCTCATCCCCGCGCCGCTGAAAGCGGGTGACCGCATAGCGATTGCCGCCCCGGCAAGCATTATCAAACCACAGGTCGTGTACCGCTGCATGGAAGTGTTGCGTGACCGCGGCTGGGACCCATATGTCACAGAAAACACATTCGGGCGTTTCGGCACCTACTCGGGAACCCCGCGTCAGCGCGGCGACGACCTTGAAACGGCGTTGACCGACCCCACGACACGCGCTATTCTCTGCGCGCGCGGCGGCTACGGTTTCGTCCACCTCATCGAGCGTCTCGACAAGTTGCCGCTGCGCGACGACCCGAAATGGATAGTGGGCTACAGCGACATCTCGGCATTCCATGCCCTCATGTCGCGCCACGGCATCGCCTCAATCCACGCCCCGATGACCAAGCATATCGCCGAGCTCAAAGGCGAGGACGAGGACTCGCTGACACTGTTTTCGATTCTTGAAGGGAACCTCCCCGCCATCAACATAGAACCCCACGACCTCAACCGCACCGGCACCGCGACCGCGCCCCTCACCGGCGGAAACCTCGCCGTGATTGCCGGACTGACAAACACGCCGTGGGATGTGATCCGTCCCGGCAACATTCTTTTTATTGAGGATGTCTCGGAACCGGTCTACAAGGTCGAGCGCATCTTCTACAACCTCCGGCTCAGCGGCGTACTGGAAAAACTCGCGGGCCTCGTCGTGGGGCGTTTCACCCAATACCAGCCTGATGCCGACTACACCTCGATGGAACAGATGATTGCCTCGATGGTCGCCCCCTATGACTTCCCCGTCGCGTTCAACGGCCCCATCGGCCACGTCGACCACAACATCCCCATCCCCTGCTCCCTGACCGCCACCCTCGACGTAACTCCCGCCGGGGCCACCGTCAGCTGGGAATGAACCGATGTTCAATCCTCAGTGACGGGAAAAGAAACATATCGGGTGTGACAGGCGGTTGTCGTCTACTGATTAAACGACCGCTAAAACTTCTTGACGCAGGCAGTAATTGTTGCGGAGTTGCTCGAATGACGCGGGCAGCGACGGAACGGCGGCACGGAGGAGGGAGGTATCGGCAAGGATGTCATAAGTAATGTCAGCCGCACTGACGGCCAGCGGCGCCGGGCCGGGTACATCGACGGTCAGCGGGGCCGGAGTCACGCCGAAATGGCGCGACAATGCGTCGACCACCATCGCGGTGGCGCGGATTTTGCCCTGAATCGAGTAACCGGCGATGTGGGGAGTGGCGACCTTGGCCCTGTTGAGCAGGTCGAGGTCAATCGACGGCTCTCCTTCCCAGCAGTCGATGCCGAGACCGCCGATGAAACCGCTGTCGAGACCGTTGACGAGGTCGACAGTTGCGGTTATAGGCCCGCGGGCGGCATTGAGGATAACGGGACGGCGTTTCAATGAAACGACAAATTTTTCATCACACAAATGATAGGTCGGCCACTCGCCGTCGCGCGTCAAGGGGGTGTGGAAAGTTATCACGTCGCTCTCGGCGGCAATGGTTTCAAGCGGCACAAACGCGCCGTTTCCCTCGCGGGCAGCGCGTGGGGGGTCGTTGAGCAGCACTCTCATTCCGAGGCTGCGTCCCCATGCCTCGACGATGCGCCCGACATGCCCGACACCGACGATGCCAAGTGTCATGTCTTCATACCGGCGCGCGGAAATCGCCTTTATAGCCGCAAACACCCACTGGGCGACAGCGGGAGCGTTGCATCCCGGGGCATTCACGACTTCAATGCCACGGCGGCGGCAATAGTCGAGGTCGATGTGGTCAGTACCGATGGTGGCGGTACCGATAAAGCGGCACCGGGAGCCGTCGAGCAGGGCCGCGTCACAGCGGGTGCGGGGGCGGGTGACAATAGCGTCGACGTCGGCGACGGCAGCGGGAGTAAACTCGTCGGGGGCAAGATAGACGACCTCGGCCACCGGCTCAAACACACCTTTTATAAAAGGTACATGCTTTTCAATTGCAATCTTCATGACAAAAATACTGACCAAACGTATATCCCGCCATATACAGCCATCAGTGCGAGTGCCAGAATATAGGCTCGACGCTGAAGATAGATGCGGAAAAAATGCCCCATCTGAAATGCCACGCAGCAGTCAAGCATGAGGATGTAAAACTGAGAGTTGGCATAGTTGAGGACGGAGAATATGGCGGTAAACAACGACACGCCCGAGAGCAAGGCATTATAGGCGCGGGCGCGGGCGTTGTAGGCATATATCCTAAAGAAATTCACCATACCGAGAACTGCACCGAGGAGGATGGTGAATACAAGCGACGCTATATAAGGAATTCCGCCGGGAATTACCGACAGGGTCGTCGGGAAGGAGATTTCGACGCGCATGTGGTTCCAAAAATCAAACGGGGCCAACCCTATCCCCCATGAAATCCACAACGGGGCAAGCAGTCCCATGAACGCGGCGAGCAGTGTCTTGATATTAAATACACGCATCTGCCCTATTCCCACCAAAAACACAGGCAGATAGAACAAGAAGCCGTACTGGAACAATGCCCCTGACCCTAACAGGAAAAACGCAAGCAACATATAACGCGGTGCCTGCCTGCTGTTAAACGACCTGTAAAATAGCGACATCGCCCCCAGCAGGATTATCGGAAGCAGCACGGCTCCCGAGAAAAAGACAGTCACACCCGGCGTTGCCGCCGCCATAGCGAGAAACAGTCCGCCAAAATAGACCGACAGCGTGCGCAGCACGTTAAACCGCCGGTTGACATATATCATCAGTCCGGCAATGACAAGGACGAGCAAAATCGTACTCCACATCGTCGCCGGGCCTTGCGGCCACCACTTCTGAGGCGAAGGGAACACAAAGCCGTGATTGGAGACATCGGGGAGAATGTGCCCTGACACCGCTGCCTGACGGGTCATAACGACCGAGAGGACGGCGAGTATGAACGCCATCCCCTTGGAACGCAAAAAGCGGGTAAATTTCAGCTCTTTTAATGTCATATTCAATTACGGTGGAAGGTGAACGGTGAAGTCTGTCCCCTTTTCACCTTTCACCCTTCACCTTTCACTACATTAACTTCTTCAAATCCTGACCGATGTCGCGGCGGAAATATTTGCCGTCAAAGTCGATTTTCCCGACAGCGGCGTAGCTTGCGGCAAGAGCCTCGTCGATATTGTCGCCGAGCGCGCTGCAGGCTATAACGCGACCACCCGATGTCACCAGTTTCCCGTCGGCATCAAGCGAGGTTCCGGCATGGAACAGGATTGCATTTTCGCGGGCCTCGTCAAGACCGGTCATCACCTTCCCTTTGGGGTAGGAACCGGGATAGCCGCCCGAAACAGCCATGACCGTGGTTGCATAACGCGGGTCGTGGTCGAGGCAACGGTCGCCGAGGTCGCCGCTCGCGGCTGCCTCCATCAGGTCGACAAGGTCGCCGACGATGCGGAGCATGACAACTTCGGTCTCGGGGTCGCCCATGCGCACGTTATACTCAATCACCATAGGCTCGTCGCCCACCTTGATGAGACCGAGGAATATGAATCCGCGATATACTATATTGTCTTTCTTCAGACCCTCGACAGTCGGGACTACGATGCGGTCGATGACTTTCTGCATGAACTCCTTGTCGGCAAACACGACAGGACTTACCGCTCCCATACCGCCTGTGTTCAAGCCGGTATCCCCCTCGCCTATGCGCTTGTAGTCTTTTGCGACAGGAAGAATGCGGTAGCCGCCGTTGCCGTCGGTCAGCACGAATACCGAGCACTCGATGCCGTCAAGGAATTCCTCGATAACCACCGTTGCCGATGATTTTCCAAACTTTCCGCCAAGCATCTCGGCCAACTCCTTGCGTGCCTCGTCGAGCGAGTTGAGAATCAACACGCCTTTTCCGGCGGCAAGACCGTCGGCCTTCAGGACATAGGGAGGATTGAGCTGTTCAAGGAACTTGTAACCCTCCTCGATGGTCTCAGGGGTAAAACTGCGGTAGCGGGCGGTGGGGATGCCGTGACGCTCCATGAACTGCTTGGCAAAATCCTTACTGCCCTCAAGCGCGGCACCCGCTTTGGACGGCCCGACGACAAGGGGAGCGTTTTCGCCGCCATTCTCCATGAAATAGTCATAGATTCCGGCCACGAGGGGGTCTTCGTTCCCGACTACAATCATCTTAATCTCCTTATCCTTCACAAAACGGGATATAGCCTCGAAATCAAGGGGAGAGATGGCGACATTCTCGCCATATTCCCCTGTGCCGCCATTGCCGGGCGCGATATACAGGTGACCGAGACGGGGACTCTGACGCATTTTCCAAGCGATTGCCGATTCACGTCCTCCCGAGCCGAGAAGAAGCACGTCGATGCGGTCGGGGCGCACTTCAAAGTCAGGTTCCAAAGCCTTGAAAGGACTTTCCTTAGGCTCGTTGGACACAAAATGTTGCGAGGGATTGAGATTGTACTGGAGTGCCATAGAGGGGGATTTTTAATGCATAATCCATCACGCGTAATTCATGATGCATAATGCATAATTATTTTTTGAGAATATTATTAATCAGTTAAATTTAGAGGTATCAGCAGCAAAGATTATGCATTTTCCTCACTGTCACCGCGTTTCCAGCCGCGACGGCGCGTGCGCATGAACGGGCCCTCGGGACGCGGAATCGATGGACGCTTGGGCGAACCGAGTCCCTTGAGCGCGTCGGGATTGCGGCGGCGCGACAACAGCTGCTCGGCCTCGCTCAGCGGTCGTTCCTCGGGACGGTTGTCATCGCGGTCACGGCGCGAATCATCGCGACGCGCATAGGCCCCGCGTTTGGGACGATATTTGTCTTCCAGTCGGCTCGGACGACGTTCTTCACGTCCTCGGCTGTTTTCACGGTCGCTTCGACGCTCGTCACGGTCGCCTCGACGGGCAGGACGGGCCTCTTTGCCACCCATTCCACGACGGCGCGCGTCGTTTTTCCACTCGTCGTCACTGAGACGGCGACGCTCGTTGCGCTCGCTACGACGGGGAGCATTGCTCTTTAACGTGCCGCCGGCACGCTTGAATTCCTTTTTCTCTCCTTCAAAGATGACAAACTCGCGCAACTCGCAGTCAAGACCTCCATTCTGCATCGGTTCCTTGACCGACGGGGTAAGGCCTATGCGGGTGAGATATTCCTCATTGGATGATATAATCCACGCGTGATAGCCGGTGAAGACATGCTTGAGTTTCGTGCCGATAAGGGAGTAGAGAGCCTCCATATCGTCAACGTTAATGCGCTCGCCATAGGGAGGATTGGTTACAAGCACGCCGGGAACACCCCCTGCGGGAGCTTCTTCCCACTTGTTGAGAGGCTTGATGCGCAGGCTGACCCACTCGTCAACCCCCGCGCTCATGATGTTGCGCTCGGCGATTGCGACAGCCTTGGGGGAAATGTCGGCACCGTAAATCTTGAATGCAGGCTCGCGGCGGTCGCTGTGATCGTTGATAATGCTGTCAAGGAGCTCGCCGTCAAAATCATGCCAGTGTTCAAACGCAAAGTCCTTGCGGAAACTGCCCGGCTTTATTCCCGCGGCAATCAGCGCCGCCTCGATCAGGAATGTGCCCGAGCCACACATGGGGTCTACCAGCGGGCAGTCGCCACGCCATCCGCTCTTGAGGATGATGCCGGCGGCAAGCACCTCGTTGATGGGGGCCTCGGTCTGAGCCACGCGGTAGCCGCGCTTGTGGAGCGATTCGCCCGACGAGTTGAGCGACAGCGTGATGCGGTCACTGTCAATGTGCACGTTTATCATCACGTCGGCATCATGCAGCCTCACGCCGGGACGCTTGTCAGGGCCGAATTTATCTTTGAAGAAATCGACGATTCCGTCCTTTACACGATAAGTGACGAAGCGGGAATGTGTAAATTCGTTGGAGTGGGACACAGTGTCGATAGAGAAGGTCTTGTCGAGCGACAGCACTGTCGACCAGTCATATTCCTTGACCATCTCATAAAGACTCTCGGCATCCTTGGCTATAAACTTATAAATCGGTTTCAGGATGCTCAACGCCGTGCGGCAGCACACGTTAGCTTTGTACATCATCGCCAAATCACCTTCAAACGACACCATTCTGCGGCCCGGCATGACGTTTTCCGCGCCCAAATCGCGCAGTTCTTGGGCAAGCACATCTTCAAGACCTTGGAGAGTCTTTGCCACCATTTCAAATTGTTGCTTCATCACTTTCCTGTAATAAGTAACTCTACTCTTGTTATCTGGTTGCAAAGATACGGTTTTTCGCCGTCATATTCAAATCGCGCAGGTTAAAAAGATGATTCGGCCACCACCTTCCCAATCTTGTAAATTTGCGATTCAATCGAAAATTTACAAGATTTTCTTTTAGGCAATGTCATTCCTTGGGAGATGTTGAGGCCGGAGTGAAAGTGATTTTCATGCGGTAGCGGTAGCGGGTGATGAGCGAGGTGAGGTAGACGGTGAAAAGCGGGAACATCGTTATGCCGGTACACGAGACGACAACGGCGAGGATTTTGCCGGTAACCGTCATGGGGTTAATGGAGCAGCCGACGCTGGTAGAGGTAGTGAAGGCCCACCACAGGGCATTGCCGTAGTCGGTCACCATCGGGTTGACCGGCTGCTCCCGGTAAAGGAAAATGAGACTCGAAAAATATACCACCGAGAGCATAATGACGACATAGGAGGCAAGCAGCGAGGTAATACGGTTCTTGGAAATATAGCCTACAACTATTGCCATCGCGAGCACTCCCCGCGCAAGAGGGATGAAACGCACGAAAAAGAGGTCGGCCTCCGATACCGGGATTCCGAGGCTGTCTATAATGTTAAGATACGGGACCGAGAGAAGGAGGAA
>CAMWRO010000046.1 GCA_947176615.1 uncultured Porphyromonadaceae bacterium | reverse complement strand
CCGAGAGCCAGCTCAACATAGCCGAAGTGACTTATCAGACAGGATTCAACAACCTGAGCCTGTTCCGCAAATATTTCAAAAATGAGTTCGGGGTTCTCCCGTCGGAATATCAGGCAAAATACAGCAAAAAATATAACGAATCCATCTGAAAACCGGTGGATTCGTTATATTCGCGTATTCTGAACAAGTCTAATTATTCGGACTTGGAGGAGCTAAACACCCTATGCGGTGCGTTCTCAGCGAAGGTCGCGTGCAAGGTCGGAGGTCGGCAACAAGGAGATTTTCTCGTCAAGCGTCAACAGCGAGATGACATTGTCGACACACTCGTCATCGCTCAGGCCAAGATTATGGAAGGTATAATCAGCGTCGGCCGCTCCAATCGAAACTGAAACGGCCAACGCAAATAAACTCAGATGTCTTTTCTTCGAAATTCAATCATTCAGATTTCTTCTCTAAGCCACTTTTCAAGTTCGGCAGTCCACTGGCTCTTATAGAGGAACCCCTCGCCATAGCCCCAGCCGTGACCGCCCTCGGGATAGGCGTGGAGCGATGCACGAACTTTGTTGGCAAGCAGAGCCGTGTAATAGTTCACACCGTTAGCGACGGGGACGGCATTGTCGTCAGATGAAAGCATGATGAAAGCCTTAGGGGTATCGGCCGTCACCTGTAGCTCGTTGGAAAATTTCATTTCAAGCTCTTTTGTCGGATTCTCGCCGATGAGATTGACGCGCGAACCCATGTGGGTGTAGGCCGCGTCCATTGTGATTACTGGATAAAAGAGCACCTGAAAATCAGGACGGGTTTCGGGCGAACTGTAGTGCGTCGCGAGCGTCGAGGCGAGGTGGCCGCCGGCAGACGCACCCATAATGCCTACCTTAGACGGATTGACGCCCCACTCCTCTGCGTGGCTGCGGACAAGGCGCATGGCCTGCTCAGCATCGGCAAGCGGGAGGGTGTGATCACCCTGAGGCAGACGGTATTTCAGCACGACGTAGGTTATGCCCTGACGGTTGAACCACTCAGCCATGTCGTGACCCTCATGACCGGTAGCCTGCCAGCCGTAACCGCCGCCGGGACACATCACGATAGCTTTTCCGTTGGGCGATTTGGGGACATAGACAGTTATAGCCGGGTCGCGGGTGAAGTCGTTGGAACGTATGGCGGCAGTCTTGACAGCCGAGGTATCGGCGGGATTCTTGTCCCATAGAAGCATCTCGACTTTCGTCTGAGCTGTGGCGGCAAGACTCGCTGCAAGGAGGCAGAAACTCAATATTTTTTTCATATATCAACAAGTTTGATTCATTATTATTCACATACAATCACAAAACCGCCGTCAGGCATGATTTCGACCGGAACAGAAGCCGCATTTTTCAGCTTGAGCGGCTTTGCTTTGAGTTCCTTGCCTTTCTCATCGGCATAAATCACGGCTTCCGCGCCCTTCAGACCGAGCGCCGAAAGGTCAAGTTTAACTTTCACCGGCTCCTTGAGGGCATTGACACCGGCGATATACCACTTATCGTCATGCCTGCGGGCAAGAACGACATATTTGCCGGGATAACCGTCAATAAGCCGGGTATCGTCCCATGTAGTCGGGACGGCTTTCATGAACGCAATCGCATCGGCGGGAGCTTCGGTGAGATTGTTGGGAGTAAGGGCGAAATTCTGCACCGGGTTCTGAAAGAGGATTGAGGTCGCGAGCTGGAAACCGTCGCCGGTCAGACGGGTGTTGCCACTCTTGTTGTCGCGGTTCATGCGGCGGTTGAACACCGAGCCGCCATATTCCATCAAGGCGACAGCATTGCGGATAAAGGGATGGAGAGTAGCATGGAAGGCCTCAAGGTCGCAGTGAATCTGCTCGAAAATGAGATTTTCAGAGGCAAACACTGCCTCGCTGCCGACATGATTGGGATACATTCTCTCCCATCCGCGCGGGAGTGTGCAGCCGTGGAAAATCACGTCAATACCGTGGTCGGCGGCATCGCTGAGAATATCTTCATAGAGGCGCATCGTCTCCTGCTTGTCTCCACCGAAAAAGTCAACCTTGATACACTCCACTCCGTTGTCGCGGAGCCATTTCATCTCTTTCTTGCGCACGATGGGGCGGTCCATCTTATTGGTCGGGCTCTGGACAATGTCATTCCAGTGGCCGCTCGAAGAGTACCAGAGTATAGGCCGGATGCCTCTGTCCTTTGCATAGCCAAGCAGCTCGGGCATGCGCTCATAGCCGATGTTCTTGTCCCAGCCGGCGTCGATGAGGATATTCTCATATCCGAGGTCTACGGCGAGGTCGATGAATGTCTTCTGGTCATCCATGTTCATGGAATTGTCCTGCCACACAATCCAGCTCCATGTTCCTCGGCCGGGGCGACCGGGGCGGCTTGTCTCATAGCGGGGCTCCACTACATTCCATGGAATGGTTGTCTCCACGATGGGAGCGAGATTGTCGGCCACGGTGATTGTGCGCCATGGAGTTGAGGCCGGAAGAGCTATGCCGGGGGCGGCTGTGCCGTTGCCGTTGTTTTCCTCAGGCATAGGATATGCTATCGAGAAAACACCGTCATTGTAGTCACTGAGGTGCGACGCGCAGTAGTAACCGTCGACTCCTGTCTCCGATAGCAGAGCCCAGCCCTTGTCGCCGACGCGGAACAGGCCGGGGAAAGTGAAGCCACGTCCGAACTGCGAGGGTGTATCCATGGCGGCATCGGTGATATAATACTCCTCATAGCTCGGTTTTGTGCGCTTCCAGCCAATCATCGGCTCGCTGTGGGAGGTAAGAAACACCTTTGTCTCTCCGGGGAAACGATAGCCGGTCGCCTCGCTCCTGACAACCATGGCGCCGGTCTCGCCGTTGTTCTGACGAGGGATGACATAGCGGAAAGCCACGTCGTTGTCAGAAACCAGCCACTCGACAGAGACTTCATGACCCTTGTCATTTCTGAGCGTGGTGACAAGACGGTTTGCCTCATAGTCGATATGGCTCTTCTTGATTTTGTCCTGATCGTATGACTTCGAGACCTTCGATGTCTCAGAGCCGACGAGCGACATCCCATTACTAAGGTCGCCGACATCTGTCAACAGACCCAGCGGAGAGTTTTCAAGAATAGTATTGCCGTCATAGATTACCGAGTACACCGGTCGGCCGCCGGCGACATCAGTCACGACCTTCAGTTTTCCGTCAGGGCTCGCCACAGTCAGCGGCGATGCCCATGCGCCGGCTGAAATCAGCAGGATCACACTAAAATAAATTTTTTTCATGTTTTAGTTTAAAAATGTGACGATAGTTGATTCGGGAGCGACACGGAAATCCGTCATCCATACGCTCCGGCTTACAATGCAAAATTAATAATTATGCCACATTCGGCTTTACTGTTTTGATATAAACTACCCCCCGCCGGACGGTAGAATGATGATAATATGTAATAATAAGGTATAACAATTGTTGCAGCACACTGAAGAATGTCTGTTCGCGCTCGAAGCGCATCTTCTCGGCAAGCGCGATAATCCATTTATTATCTTATCTTTAATCACATACCCGTTTTCCCCATTTTTATATCGCGGAAATTTAGCTATTTTCAGTGACATTGAATCGGCTTGCCCCTTTGCCGACACGACGATATTGCCATTTTGGCAGAGTTTTTAACGTTTCTTATAAAAATATGACAGCTTTGACACATGGCATCTCTTTTGCTGAATTGTTATATTGAAACAAACAATGTATATCAATCTAAAAAATATAATATTATGCAAAAAGGAACGATTGGGGTTACCACCGAGAATATTTTCCCCGTCATCAAGAAATTTTTGTACAGCGACCATGAAATTTTCCTGCGCGAGCTTGTTTCCAACGCTATCGACGCCACCCAAAAGCTCAAGACTCTGTCGTCATTTGGCGATTTCAAGGGCGAGCTTGGCGAAATGCGCGTGGAGGTCAAAGTTGACAAAGAAGCCGGAACGCTCACTGTCAGCGACCACGGTATAGGCATGACAGCCGAGGACATCGAGAAATACATCAATCAGATAGCATTCTCCGGAGCAGAAGAATTCCTCAACAAATATAAAGATACAGCCAACGGTATCATAGGACACTTCGGCCTCGGTTTCTACTCGGCATTTATGGTTGCCAAGAAAGTGGAGATTCGGTCATTGAGCTACAAGGACGGAGCTGAAGCCGTGCGCTGGGAATGTGACGGCAGTCCCGAGTACTCGATGGAACCTGTCGAAAAGACGACACGCGGCACCGACATAATCCTTTACATCGATGATGACAACAAGGAATTCCTTGAGCAGTCCCGCATTGACCTGCTGTTAAAAAAATATTGCCGCTTCCTTCCCGTGCCTGTCGTGTCAGGGAAAGTTCAGGAATGGAAAGACGGCAAATATGTCGATACCGACCGCGACAAAGTCATCAATGACACCGAACCCACTTGGACCAAGAAACCGAGTGAGCTGACCGATGAGGATTACCGCAATTTCTATCGCGAGCTTTATCCCGGTCAGGAAGATCCGCTGTTCTGGATTCACCTTAACGTGGATTACCCCTTCACACTTACCGGAGTTCTTTTCTTCCCCAAAATCAAGAACAATTTCGAGATTCGCAAGGACCGCATCCAGCTTTATTGCAACCAAGTCTATGTGACCGATTCGGTAGAGGGTGTTGTCCCCGAGTTCATGATGCTGCTCCAAGGCGTTATCGACTCTCCCGACATCCCGCTGAACGTTTCGCGCTCCTATCTTCAGAGCGACACTGCCGTCAAGAAGATTTCGGGCTATATCACCAAGAAAGTCGCCTCGCGTCTTGACGAGCTTTTCAAGGCCGACCGCAAAGAATTTGAAGAAAAATGGGACGACATCAAGATTTTCATCCAGTATGGCATGCTGACCGATGAAAAATTCTGTGACTCGGCGATGAAGTTTGTCCTTCTCAAAGACACCGACAACAAGCACTATACCCTTGAGGAATACAAAACCCTCATCGAACCCACTCAGACCGACAAGGACGGAAATATAGTCTACCTTTATACCACTGACCCCACCGCTCAGTACAATTACATTCAGGCAGCAACCGAGAAAGGCTACAACGTCCTCGTACTTGACGGACAGCTCGACAGCCATTTCATCGGACTTCTTGAGATGAAACTGGAAAAGAGCCGTTTTGTGCGCGTCGACAGCGACGTTGTCGAAAACCTCGTCCCCAAGAGCGACAAGAAGGATTCAGGACTCAGCGGAGACCAGATTTCGATGCTGACGACCATTTTCCAAAGCCAGCTCCCCAAAGATGAACAAGCCAGCTTCTTACTGTCATTTGAATCGCTTGACCCGTCGGCCAACCCCATCCTGATTACTCAGGACGAGTACATGCGCCGTATGAAAGACATGGCGTCCACCCAGCCCGGAATGAGTTTCTATGCCGAGTTACCCGACAACTACAACCTCATCGTCAACACCTCCAACCCCGTAGTCGCGTCTATACTGGAGGAGGCCGAAAAAGCTCTTGGCGAAAAAGTCGCCCCGCTTGCCTCTGCTGTCAAGGAGACAAACGAGCAGATTGAAAAACTTCGCTCAGCAGCGCCCGACGGCAAGTTGAATGACGAGCAGAAAGCCGAAGAAAAAGCACTTCTTGACAAAGTAGAAACCAACCGCAGGGAACAAGAGGAACTGCTCGGTCATTATGCCGGGGGACATCCCGTCATCAAGCAGGCCATCGACATCGCACTGCTCGGCAACGGATTGCTCAAGGGCCGCGCTCTGAGCGATTTCATCCGCCGTTCTTTCGAGATGTTAAAGTAAAACATATCCAAGCTACTGCGAGGCGGCACAACCCCGTACAGCCTCTAAAGCCAAAACAGTCTGTCGCACCCAACACTTCGCGACAGACTGTTTTGATTTTATGTGTTTTTCACAGATGTGTTTTTCATTTTCTTATGTCGGATAAATATCTTTTTTCGGCTCAACTTTGCTGCCTGATTGTGTCCTGTTTCACATAGGAACGGATTATGGCATAAACGACACCCTGAAACGGAGACAAAAGCTCTGAGGCATCACGACCGAGAATCAGCTCATGAGCCAATGCCGTCGTAATAACTTCCCGCTCTCCGGCAGGGAGTGAATTTATCGTATTGACAACTCGGGGAGAAATCACAAAATTCGTTTCCATGATCAAGACTGTTTTTAATTGAGGGTGAGACGTGTCGATTGTTTACGATGCAAATGTAGCGTGTGACCCGAGCAACATTTATGGCACAGAAAACTAAAATAATGTTAATTCCATGCAAATTTTTATTTTTCGGCAATAAGTGTTAAATTTGTAACCATGATAACAGAAATAGAAAATTTCAGGCTGAAAGAACGCAACACATTCGGGATGGACGTGAGCTGTCGCCGGCTCATCAGTTATACACTGCCACAGGAAGTCCCGCAAGTGCTGCGCATGCTTAAACCCGGAGAAAAATGGTTTCATCTCGGCGGCGGGAGCAACGTGCTCTTTACCGGCAATTATGACGGGACAATTCTCCTTAACCTCGGACACAATTTCACTATATATGAAACCGGCAATTCGATTTATCCCCCCGGAACCGTCTTCGCTGATGCGGGTGCGGTTCTTGACGACGTGATAGCCGCCGCATGTGAAAAAGGTCTGTGGGGAATTGAAAATCTTTCAGGCATCCCCGGCACTATAGGAGGAGCCGCAGTGCAGAATGTCGGCGCCTACGGACAAGAGATTGGCAATTCCATCATTCAGCTGCTGGTCTATGACACAGTCGAGTCATGCCAATGCGTAATTATGGGCGAGGAATGTGACTATGGCTACCGGCATTCGATGTTCAAGGAGCCTGAAAACGAGGGACGCTATATCATCCTCAGCGTCATGCTTGGGTTGTCGGCAGAACCCCGCCCGCTACTCGACTACGGCAATCTGCAGACGGTTGTCGGCGACACCTCTCCCCTTTCTCCCGCCGTCATGCGCGATGCCGTCATCGAAACCCGGCGCGGCAAACTGCCTGATCCGGCAGAAACCGGCAGCGCGGGAAGTTTTTTCAAAAACCCCGTAATAAATGCCGACGAGTTTGAAAAATTCACCAAGCGGGTGGGAAACAATGACTTCCCGCGCTATGCATTGGCCGACGGCTCATTTAAAATCCCTGCGGCATGGCTGATTGAACAGGCCGGATGGAAAGGCCATAGCGACGGCAACGCGGCAGTCTGGCACAAACAACCCCTTGTGCTCGTCAATTCGACCGGTCAGGCCACTCCGTCCGAGATTCTAAATCTCGAACACAAAATAATTGATTCTGTAAAAGAACGATTCGGGATAGAACTGACTCCCGAAGTCATCCACATTTAACTCTTTAATCTACAATGAGTTCTTATATCATCGAAGGCGGACACCGCCTAAACGGCGTTATCGAGCCGCAAGGGGCCAAGAATGAAGCGTTGCAGGTAATCAGCGCATGTCTCTTGACCAGCGACCCCGTCATCATTGAAAATATTCCTGACATCCTTGATGTCGTGAATCTCATTGACCTTTTACGGGCGATGGGCGTGGATGTTGAGAAGATTTCGCCATCATCCTACCGCTTTGAGGCGAGAAATCTCGACATCGACTACATTTCAAGCAAAGACTTTATCAAGAGATGCGCCGCGCTTCGAGGCTCGGTCCTTACCGTCGGGCCGCTTCTTGCCCGCCTTGGCCGTGCTTATTTCGCAAAGCCGGGTGGAGACAAAATCGGACGCCGCAAAGTCGACACCCACATAACCGGACTTGCAAATCTCGGCGCACTGATTTGCTACGACCAAGAACGACTCGCCTACCAGCTCCGCGTCCCCGAAAGCGGCACGCTGAAAGGATGCTATATGCTGCTTGACGAAGCCTCGGTAACAGGAACGGCCAACATTATAATGGCTGCCTCTCTTGCCGAAGGAACGACCACAATATATAATGCGGCATGCGAACCTTACATCCAGCAGTTGTGCAAAATGCTCACTCGGATGGGGGTCAAAATCGACGGCCTCGGCTCAAACCTTCTCCGAATCACCGGGTCCCGGCATATTTCGGGAACGACCCACACAATCCTGCCCGACATGATTGAAGTGGGCAGTTTCATCGGGATGGCGGCACTGACACAAAGCGAACTGACAATAAAAAATGTATCTTGGGACAATCTCGGCATCATCCCCCAAGCATTCACCCGCCTCGGGATAAACCTTGAGCGTCGTGGCGACGACATCTATATTCCGGCTCAGGATTGTTATGAAATCGAGACAGCACTTGACGGTTCTATCCTGACCGTGGCCGATGCCCCTTGGCCCGGACTGACCCCCGACTTGCTCAGCGTCATGCTTGTTGTCGCCACCCAGTGCCGTGGCAGTGTGCTGATTCATCAGAAAATGTTTGAAAGCCGACTGTTTTTTGTTGACCGCCTCATTGACATGGGCGCACAGATTATGCTTTGCGACCCTCACCGCGCCGTGGTCATAGGACTTGACCACAAGTTTCCCCTACGGGCCAACAACATGTTGTCACCCGACATCCGAGCAGGAATCGCGATGCTCATCGCGGCAATGTCGGCCAAAGGGACAAGCCGCATCGACAATATAAACCAGATTGACCGCGGGTATCAGAATATCGACTCGCGCCTTAATGCATTAGGAGCCAAAATATACCGCGAGGATTGAGAAGGAAAAGATGCGACCGACACAGGTCGCATCTTTTTTTGTACCGATATAATAATCGACGTTGACAAAACGTTAAACAACTATAAATTGGAATAATTATCTATGGATATTAGCATATTTGGACTTGGGTACGTCGGCTGTGTCGGTGCTGCATGTCTTGCCAGCCTTGGCCACAAAGTTACCGGCGTTGACATCTCACAATCCAAGGTCGACCTTATAAACACCGGCCGCCCTACGATTATCGAGAAGGACATTGAAGAGTTGTGCTATGATGGATACACGTCGGGGCGGTTGCGCGCAACTACCGATGTGAAAACAGCCGTAACAGCAAGCGACATATCGTTCATCGCAGTCGGCACCCCCAGCACTCGCGAGGGGCATCTCAACCTTAATTACATATATACTGTCGCACGACAGATTGGCGAAGCCCTCCGTGACAAAAACACATTCCATGTCATTGCTATCCGTAGTACTGTTTTCCCCGGAACCAACCGCCGTGTCGGCGAAATAATCGCCGAAGCCTCGGGCAAAACACGCAACAAAGATTTCGCAATCGTTTCCAATCCCGAATTCCTGCGTGAGGGGACGTCGGTACACGACTTCCTGAACCCCCCGCTGACACTCGTGGGGTCTGACTCGGAACGTGCGACCGACATGTTCCGCGAACTGTATAAGGATATTCCCGCCGATTTCATCGAGACCGACATCCGTGTCGCTGAAATCATGAAATATGTCAACAACACGTTCCATGCACTGAAAATCGTATTTGGCAACGAAGTCGGCAACATCTGCAAGGCTCTTGACATTGACAGCCACAAGGTCATGGAGATTTTCTGCCGCGACCGGCAACTCAACATCTCCCCTTACTATTTTAAACCCGGATTTGCCTACGGCGGCTCATGCCTGCCCAAAGACACCAAGGCACTGCGCACCCTTGCCCGTGACCACTATATCGATGTGCCGGTCATAGACCACATCGAAAAGTCCAACGAGTTGCAGAAAGCCAATGCCGTAAAACTCATCATGCAGCAAGGGCGTCGCAATATCGGGATTCTCGGACTCAGCTTCAAGGCCGGAACCGACGACCTCAGATGCAGCCCCATTGTCGATGTTGTGGAAACCCTTCTCGGTAAAGGATTCAATATCAACATCTATGACAAAAACGTCAAAGTCTCGGAACTAACCGGAACTAACCGAGATTTTATCATGGCAAAGATACCCCATCTCCAGCATTTTATCAGCGACAATCTCGACAATGTGGCAGAAGTGTCTGACGTACTGGTCGTGACCAATAACGAGCCTGAATTCCGCGACATCCTGACCCGTTACCCGGGCAAGATAATCGTTGACCTCGTGCGCGCTTGGAAAGATGTTGACTACAACGGCATCTACGAGGGGCTTTCATGGGGCAACATAAATAACAACTCAGGACAGAACACGGCTATCGACCGGGAAATCATAGGCTCAGAATACTAATGGCCCGACTGCGCTGGTACATAGACCGACTGAAGGCCATGAACTGCCCCGAGGTGGCATGGCGCGTGAAGCAGAAAATCGTTTCCCGGACGGAGCAATTTCGCTTTTCTCGCCATCAGACCGTCTCGTCGCGGATATTTTGGGAAACCGGCTGTGGCTCCCGATTTGACCATGCCCGTCTGGGACTCAATTTCGACAACGAGAATACGTCTCACAAAACAGACATCTGTCTGCTCGGGAATTATGATTATGCGGATTACATGCGGCAATGGAATGCCGGGTTCAACACGTCGGCCGAATGGCCGCTTATACCGTCGGCGACACTGGACTACAAGCAGCGTGATGACATTGGCGACGCCCGGCTCAACTGGGAGCTGAACCGCCATCATCAGCTGGCATTGCTGGCAAGGGAATATTATGTTTCCCGCAAGGATAGCGTTCTGCGTACATTCCGGAAGATCTTTAATGACTGGAATGAAAAAAATCCGTTCCTGCACGGCATTTCATGGACATCGGTAATGGAGGTTGCCATTCGCGCCGTCAACCAAATGTATGCTCTCGCTTTCCTCCAAGCCACCGATATTGACGACCGGCAATTGACAAAGAATCTGGAGACATCTGTGCTCAACTGCGTCAACTACGTCAGCCGTCATTACAGCCGGTATTCCTCGGCCAACAACCATCTGCTTGTGGAAATGGCAGCCATCGGCATGGCAGGATATACATTCGGCATCCCCCGGTGGAAGAGGCTTGCGATTGAAACACTGACAGAGCAGCTTCCCCGACAGACATTCCCTGACGGAGTCAACAGGGAAGTATCGCTCCATTATCACTCATTTGCGCTCGAAGCCTACCTGCTCATGGCGCATGTCATGAAGTCGGCCGGTGAAAAGCCACCGGAATCATGGACTCTGTTGCTTGACCGCATGACCCGCTTTCTTGCCTCATCGATGGTCACTGACTCTTGTGCCATTGAATTTGGGGACAATGACGAAGGTAAAATCCTCGACTTGGAAGGCGGCGACACTTTCTGTCATTATTCTTATGTGTTGCAGCTCGCATCACTCGTCCTCGGCAAAAGATATCACTCATTTGACATCGAAAGTGAAAATGTTTCATGGCTGTTCTCGCGCGATGCCATTGACGCTATCAAATCGATGGCACAAGTTGACTCAACTCAAAGCGTCACCTTTCCTGATGGCGGGTATTCAATCCTCCGCAGTCGTGACAACAAGACCGTTGTCTCAATCGACCATGCGCCTCTCGGCTTCGGCTCAATAGCCGCCCACGGCCATGACGACGCGCTCTCCTTTCAACTATATCATGAGGGTTGTCCGGTCTTTGGCGACCCCGGCACGGGTGTATATCACTGCGACCTTCCGCTCCGCAATAAGCTGCGAGACTCGCTCCACCACAACACCGTGACAATCAACGGCGTCGGCGGTGCTGACATGCTTGGAGCCTTTCTGTGGGGGCGTCGCCCTGACACATCGCTATATATAAGCGACCTGACCCGCGACCTTGATACTGTTATAGCTGACACAACGGGACTGTCAGGCATCCGGCACCGACGCAAATTCACATTTGACAAAGTAACCCCCACGCTCATAATCGATGATGAATTTGAGCATGACTGCGAGTGGGTTGCGACATTTGTATTATCTCCCGAAATGAAAGATGTGACCATCGGAAACGACAAGGTCGACATCAATCATCTTTTCTCCCTCACCACTTCATCAGGCATTATTACGGTTGAGAAAGACACATATTCTCCCCGTTACGGAATCGTGACTCAGTGCCATATCCTGCGCATAAAAGGTCATGGTTGCGAAAACTCTATTATTATCGAACCAATAAAGCCATAGTTTTATGGATAGACGAATACTCATAATTGTTGAAAATCTCCCCGTACCGTTTGATACTCGCGTTTGGCAAGAGGCATCCACTCTTGCCGCCAACGGTTACACCGTTTCGGTGATATGCCCGAAAGGGAAAGGCTGTAATGACGACTACGAGTGTATTGACGGAGTGCATATATACCGCCATGACCTTCCGACCGAAGGGAATGGCGCTATAGGCTATGCCCGGGAATATTTTTCGGCCCTGTGGAATGAGTATCGACTTGCCCGCAAGATTTACAAGGAACACGGTTTTCACGTCATTCATGGATGCAATCCGCCCGACGACATCTATATGGTGGCGCGCATGTTCCGAGGGAAAGGTGTGGATTACGTCTTCGACCATCACGACATCTGCCCTGAGCTTTACGAAGCCAAGTTTGGAAAGAAATCGGGTCTTTTCTACAAATCTCAATTATGGCTTGAACGCAACACCTACCGCCACTGCACCTTTGCATTTGTCACAAATGAAAGTTATCGCCGCATAGCTATCGAGCGCGGCGGCATGGCCCCCGACAAGGTACATGTCCTGCGCAGCGGTCCCCGTCTTGAGCGGCTCGTAATCCGTCCTCCCAAGCCCGAAATCAAGCGAGGACGCCGTTTCATGATTGGTTATCTCGGAGTAATCGGCCAACAGGAAGGCATACAGTACATGCTTCAGGCCGCCAAGCACATCCGCGACAACATGGGTCGCGACGACATTTTCTGGGGAATAGTCGGCGGCGGCCCCCACCTTGACGAACTTCGCCGGTTATGCACCTCAATGGGTCTCGATGACATCGTCGAGTTCACCGGTCGCGTTGACGACAACAAGATGCTCGACTATCTTAACACCGCCGACATCTGCGTCAACTCTGACGAGTATAATGAGATGAACGACAAGTCGACAATGAACAAGGTGCTGGAATACATGGCGCTCGGGAAACCCATTGTTCAGTTTGACCTTACCGAGGGGCGGTATTCGGCTCAGGGAGCGTCGCTCTATGCCCGCCCCAACGACGCTGTAGACATGGCCGAAAAAGTCATATCATTGCTTGATGACCCCGACCGTCGCGCCGAAATGTCGCGCATAGGCCGCGACCGCATCGTCAACCATCTCTCATGGGACCACACCTCCCGCGCCCTACTCGACGCCTACGACAAGTATTTCACTGATAGAGGGATGTGATGGGACACATCTATTTTATAGGCGGCGTAGGAAAGCCGGGAGAATTTGGAGGCGAGGCTTCCAAAAACAAGGAAATTGTACGCATATTGTCGGAACAAGGATATGATGTCACCGTCATTGACACGTTAAACTCAAGTAAGAATTACCTGCGATTGCTTTCACTTGCTTGGTTCATCTTCTCAGCGGCGCTGTTTCATCCCCGTGCCACGATAATATTTTCCACTTCATTTGGCAATATATACCCGTTTATAAAGCTGTTTCATGCACTCGGCCTAAAGCGGAACATAATTTACTGGGCAATTGGCGGTGTATTCAGTCAGTGGGTTCTCGACGGAAAATTTGACCGCAAATATCTGACTGTGATTCGCCGGTTCATTGTCGAGGGAGATAAAATGAAACGTGAGCTCGCGCAAGCGGGTTTCATGGATGTCATCGTCGTGCCCAATTTCAAAACCATTCCCCGTATTCAATACCCTGACAAGTATAATGACGGTAAGATACATTTCTATTTTATCTCCCGTGTCATCCCGCAAAAAGGGGTCCCGGCCATTCTTGAATGTGCCCGCATTCTTAATGAAAAACCGGGATATCGTAACCGATTTGAAATAGACATTTTCGGCCCAATAGAGCCGTCATATAAGGAGGACTTCCTTTCAAAAATCAAAAGCCTCGACAACGTAAGCTATAAGGGCCAACTAAACCTCATCGACCCTGAGAATTATAAAACCATAGCCCGATACCACTAAATTCTATTCCCGACCCGATGGATTGGAGAGGGATTTCCGGGAGGCATTATCGACGCAATGATTGCAGGAACTCCCGTGC
>CAMWRO010000045.1 GCA_947176615.1 uncultured Porphyromonadaceae bacterium | reverse complement strand
TAAGTCCTTGGATATCTTCCTCTCCCCAAGCCGAGGCATGGGGTTTCGCATGGCCCTGCCGCTCCGCGGCTGCCATACCCTTAGGTCAGTGACATCGCGCCCCAATGCTATTTACTTAATGAGATTGCAAACTGAGCCCTACGGGCTCAACGAAATTACCATTAAGTAAAAATGATTTTACACTCGGGTAGATTTTTAATATTTCAACCGGTTATTTACATTGACCCGTAAAATTGGAGGATTGACGCCGAAATTTGCTCTCATGGAGCTTTTTTGGATTAAAAGATTTATTGTTGTCAAAGATTTTGTATCTTTATACACAAAATTTTGATTCAATGAGTGCCCAACTGAAAGTCTATTGCCAGAATATCGGAGAATATGTGCCCTTTACAGGCGGCATGACTCTCGCGGATATATATGAAGGATTGAGAGACCGCATCCCCTTCGCTCCTATTTGTGCCCGGGTTAACAATAAGACTGAGGATATGAATTATCCTGTCTTTGCCCCTAAGATGGTCGAGTTCCTGCCCGTGGAGCATCCTGCCGGTCTCCGTTGTTATATCCGGTCGCTCTGCATGGTACTTTATAAGGCCGTCACTGACCTGATGCCCGGTGCGCGGCTCGTGATGGAACATGCTGTCTCGCGCGGATATTATTTCCGCATTTTCGGCGCGTATGTGGCTCCCGGGGAAATGGCGCCTATGCTTCGCGACAAAATCTCCTCGATTGTCGCCCGTGACATCCCGTTTGAGCGCAAAGAGAGGCTCACAGCCGACGTTATAAAGATTTTTGAGGGACAGCATCTCGATGACAAGGTAAAGCTGTTGAAAACGCTCCATGAGCTTTATACCGTCTATTACCGTCTTGACGGCATCTGTGACGGTTACTATGGAAATCTCGCTCCCTCCACCGGTATGCTCGGTGTCTTTGACCTGATTCCTTATGAGGAAGGCTATCTCCTTCTCGGTCCCGACCCGGCCGACACTTCCCGTGTTGCAACCCCGGTTTCTCAGCCAAAGCTCTACCGCGCCTTTACCGATTATGTGCGCTTCAACTCGGTTATGAACATTCACAATGCCGGTGATGTCAACTCACTTGTCGGCAGAGGCGACACCGCAATGATGATTAATGTCGCCGAGGCTCTGCACACGAAATATATAGGTGCGATTGCCGACAGGATTACCGAGCGTTTCCATCAGGGCGGATCACGCATTGTTCTCGTTGCCGGCCCATCCTCGTCGGGCAAGACAACTTTTACAAAGCGTCTTGCCGTCCAGCTGCTGACCAATCTCCTCCATCCCGTCATGATTTCCCTTGACGATTATTTTGTAAACCGTGTCGACACCCCGCTTGACGAGACCGGCGACTATGACTATGAATCCCTCTATGCTCTCGACCTGAAACAGTTCAACGAGGACCTGAACAGCCTCCTGACCGGTCGCGAAGTCGAGTTGCCGAGTTACAGTTTCGAGCGCGGTGAGAGGCAGTACAACGGCAACCGCATCAAGCTCGGGCCCAACACCGTCCTGCTCATCGAGGGCATCCACGGCCTTAACCCCGAACTGACCGCTCAGGTCGAGGAGCGTATGAAATACCGCATCTATGTCTCGGCGCTCACCACCCTCTCGATTGACGACCACAACTGGATGTCGACGACTGACAACCGGCTGTTGCGCCGCATAATCCGTGACTACAAGTATCGTGGCACTCCTCCTGTCGAGACCATCCGCCGATGGCCCAGCGTGCAGCGCGGCGAGAAAAAGTGGATATTCCCCTTTCAGGAAAACGCCGACTCGATGTTCAACTCCTCGCTCCTTTTTGAAATGGGGGTTATGAAAGAGGAGGCCGACAACGTGCTGAAATCCGTTCCGCGCGACATGCCCGAGTATGCCCAAGCCCACCGCCTGCGCCGCATTCTCTCTTATTTTGTCCCCATCAGCGACCGCGTCATTCCGCCGACGAGCCTTCTGCGCGAGTTCCTCGGGGGGTCATCATTCCACTATTGACCTGAAAAACAAATTCTTTGCCCTCGCGGTTGAAAATAATTGCAAAAACATTTGGAAAGTAGCGGAAAACTATCTAACTTTGCACAACCGAATAAGCCTCTATGGCTGTCGGCAGCGACTAAACACCGCGAATGGAGAGGTGGGTGAGTGGCTGAAACCACCGGTTTGCTAAACCGACGATGGGAGCAATCCTATCCACGAGTTCGAATCTCGTCCTCTCCGCAAAGAGCCGCAAGTCCTTGACTTGTGGCTCTTTTGCGTTAGAGAGGAGGAGGTTCGGACGAGCAGAGTCCGTAACCGCTTCAGCGCTTTGCGCAGCAAAAAGAATCTCGTCCTCTTCGCCAACGACCTTGCAAGACCTCCTTGCAAGGTCGTTGGCGTATTGCCTCCGTCATTACGCGCACCTCTGCGAGTCAGAGGTGCGCGGCCACCACATTAAAATCTTTCTTCTGTCACCGATATTGAGACAGCATTGTTATACTTTTGCTGAGAAACTTAGATATAAGTAATAATGCAGTCTGTAAATATGTTGTGAAACATATTATCTGTCTTACAAATATTTTGTAATTTTGCGATTGATCAACAATTAAAAATTTCAGAACAGAAGAAGACAAAGATATATATACATAACGATTTGCATTAACTTGCAATGGCCATATCTCGATTCGGTTAAATCTGGTAAATCTAACTAATGGGTCGAAAGAATAGGTCAAAGCTTGCTTTGTGCGTCCTCCCGCGAGGACACAGGCTGCTTTCTCTATTTCTTGACCCAAGGGCAATACCAGAGCCTAACCGAAAAGAAAAAGATAAAGAGTGTTGTGTCCTCTTTTTGATGCAACCGGAATTGCCGAAACCCGTTAGACCGAGGCAAATAAATTCTGATACTAATTTAATAACCAAATAACACAGCATCATGAAAAAAACATCCCTGTCTGATCTCCCGTTCAACGAGAATGTCAATGACTTTGGCACTGAACGATATGTTAACGGTCTGATTAAGTTTATTGAAAACTCCTCTGCACCCATTACCATTGCCTTGCAGGGTGAGTGGGGCAGTGGAAAAACTTCTTTAATGACCCGGCTTGAGCGGGCTCTTTGTTCCGGCCCCGATTCCCGGTTCATAGGAATAGATATCAACACATGGGAATATTCCATGATGTCTTCTCCCGAGGCTACGGTATACAGAATACTGGCTCAGTTGGTTCAGGAATTAACCAAAGATGATTCCGCCTCCAAAAAGACCTTCAACGGATTTTTGCGTGGTGCAGGCAGTTTTCTATATCGTGGGGTCAGAGAGAGTCTGAAGACAATTCCCGGAGTGGGTGGCATGATAGCTGTCGGTCTTGAGGCGGCAAACGTGCCTACTGATTTGCCCGAACTCACCGGAACCAATGAGACGGCGTCACTTTCCGACTTGAAAAAAGCTCTGTCAGAAGCTGTGCAAAAGTCAATCACTGAGGCCGACAAGCGCGGGGTAATCATTTTCGTGGATGATCTTGACCGTCTGAATCCTCCCGTTGCTGTCGAGATTCTTGAATTGCTCAAAAATATTTTCACTCTTGACAATTGTATTTTTGTGCTTGCCATCGATTATGATGTCGTTGTCAAGGGTCTGAAACCGAAATTCGGCGAACTTACCGAGAAGAATGAACGAGAATTCCGTTCCTTCTTCGACAAAATCATTCAGGTGCCGTTTTCTCTCCCGGTGAATAATTACCGGCCGATGGATTTTATTCTCAAATCGCTTGTGGGCATTGGATATGTCAAGGAATTTGACACTACGAATCCTCAAGTCAGATCGCTGTTTTCAAAAGTGGTGGAGGCATCGGTGGGGAAGAACCCGCGTTCAATAAAGCGCCTCATAAACACTCTGTCATTGCTTGACTGCATCGCGCAGTGTGGACGCCCGCAGGAAAATAAATCCGCGGATACCACTTTGGATGACAAGATTCTGAATTTCATCACCGTCTCGATACAGATCTGTTATCCCAAAATTTACCGCATGCTCTCGCGCAATCCCGGTTTTACCGGTTGGAACTTGGAATTTGCGCAGAAAATGGGAATAAAGGTCGACATTGATTCCGAGGACAATGAGTCAGGCAATCAATGGGAAGACGTCCTTGAGGCCGCGTGTGCGCCCGACGCCTATTTAACCCAGCATCTCAACGATATTTCCCTGTTGCTGAATCTGGTTATTGACATCCTTGCGAAAACCAATCAGGCCGGGTCGCAGCAGCTTGGCAAAAAGATGAAGGAAATTATGGATAAGTCTTCTGTGACAGGTATAAATGCCGACTTCAATGCTGAAGATTTTGACAAGAAAAGTCTCATGCAGAAACTCCATAAGAACGTGATGGAGCGTATCCACCAACTGCGTCCCGACATTGACAAGTGGCAGCTTAAAAGAAACACGGGTAACGGAGGCGTATATTTCTGGATTGATGATGAAACCTGTTTTGATGTTACGTTCACCCCGTCGGTCAATTCAGATAACCAGATAAGCCTGCGGCTATGGCTTGATTTCCATGTGAGCCGTCCGGAACGGTTGACCGGCATGACATTTGACCAGCTGATGCAGGAAACAGTTATCGCTGACAGCCTCGGTAAGCTGGATTCGGTATTTATTCCCCTGTTGAGCAAGAAAACTTGGTTCTTCAAAGGGCGTATCTACGAAGGCAATGCAACCTATTTCCCAAGTTATATCGATGAGCTGAGATATATCCATGACACCGGGTGGATGGCCGCTGACATAACCAATAACCCTCAGTTCTGGATTGATCTTGAAAAGCCTTCTCATTTCGAGGAGGATAAAATCATTGATACGGTTGCCCATGTGCTCATCGCCAACTACGATTTCCGCAAGGCTATGAAAGATTTTAAATAAAATTATATGGGACTGAACGTCAATATAAACAATTGGTTGAAGGGAGCCTTGATTGAACGGATCAGGGAAATAATTCCTTATGCCGGTTCCGGCTCTGACTGGGTTCACATGCCTGATTATGGCGGAGAGAAAAAGGGCACATGGCAGAGCAATCGTTATATTCAGATATATGATGGCCGAAGTGAAATAAATGGCTGGATTCATTATGAATATTTAGGCGGTTATGTCTGTCTGCATCTGGAAGGCGAATATGCCGGAAAGAAGTACATCCGGCAGTCACGCGAACTAAAACGCCGGAGTCGTGAATATGACGACCTGAAATGGCTCGCCCCTGAATCTCACTGCATCAGCTGCATTATAAAAGAGGAAGTGACCGATGTGAATGACTTGATTCATAAACTTCGGCGTCTTGTCGACATCTTTGACGACAGTCTGAAAGAACTTTATGGTGAAGGCAGCTCAATCTTCCGGGAACTGCAAGGAAAATATACATTGCACCATGAACCCGGTGTCTCCGACACATCATGCGACGAAGTTTCTATTCATAGCCTCGGGATAGCCGGTCTGTTTGATCTGCCACTCTCGATTCCCGATTATCAGCGCATATACTGTTGGGAAAAAAGACAGATTGAGTCCTTGTGGGACAGTCTGTCTGCCCTGAGCAAGAAAACTCATTACCATCTGGGAACCATTATCTTGCAGCATCGCGGAGGAAAGTATGAGATAGTGGACGGACAGCAGCGACTGGTAACTCTGTCACTGATTCTGTGGGGCCTCGGCTATGATGGGAATATCCCGTTATTGAACGAAAGATTCAGGAATAATGATGCCATAAAGCACATTAAGAATGCCAAGGCCGTCATAACCACCCTTTTGAGGTCGCTGAGGGACAACTCCATGCTCGATGCGGTCCTTTCATCCCTGCTGTTCTCGGTAATCATAATCAACGGGGACAATCTTGATCTCGGATACACCTTTTTCTCCAATCAGAACTCTAAAGGGGTAAAACTCACCGACTATGACCTTTTGAAGGCCCATCATCTGCGATATATACAGTCTGAGCCACAGGCTGTTCATCTTGCAAATAACTGGACAAAACTCACGAAAAAGGAAGATGACGGCACTATGCCGGCTGAACAATCCCTCGGGCGACATGTCTACAGGCTGCGGAAACTATTGCACAAGGATGATTTCAACGAAAATGGCCACTATGTGCGCGACGAATTTCAATCGGCGCCGATAATGATTGATGTACCGCCATTCGGCGAAAGATTCGACTTCTTTGAACCCATTCAGGGGGGCTCCCACTTCTTTGCCTTTGTCGGTCATTTCAATGACCGTTACAAGGCGTTTCGTGTTCTCCCGCAGGTCACAACGCTCAGGGACAAATTTGGTCGCCGGCATAAAGTTTACGCGACTTTGGCCGAGACGATACTGTTTGCCTACTACCTCAAATTCGGCACTCAGTATCTTTCCGAGGCACTGTTCTGCATCATGGCGAAACTCGCCGAGCACCGCTTTTTGAAAGTGAGAGCACTTGAACTGCAGGTTCAGCAATATGCCATCGAGTCAAATCTTGTTCAGGCTGTTCAGTTTTCCACCTCTCCTACCTTTTTCCTTGCCTCGGCCATTGGCAGTATCCTGACAAGCGTCACGGATTACGACATAAACGACGGCATACGCTGGGATTTCTATAAAAAAATGTGCGAGATGTTCGCCTCATTCGATGATGTGACAGTCGCCGACATAGCCAAACGAATTGAGAATGAGTACCGATAGCATTAATTCTGTAAAATTTACGCCCGAAATCATCGTAAAAAACGGGGGCGGCACAAAGTTCATTGTCCCGTTGTATCAGAGGCTCTTTGCATGGTCCCGGCAGGAGGTTTCCGCCCTGCTTGACGATCTCCGATTCCACTTTGAGAAATGGCCTGACGTGAAACCCTCTGATCCTCACTTCCCATATTATTTAGGTGTGGTCACCACTGTGCCCCACAAGGAGCGTTACTGCCTTGTCGACGGACAGCAGAGATGCACTGTGCTGATGATTATGGCGAGTGTTTTCAGTGGGATGTCACCTGAGTGGAAAGCATTTTTTGATGACGGGAACAGGCTTGAATTATTCGCGCGCGAAGATGATGCCCGATTTCTTAAAGGTCTCGCCTCCGGAATCACTAATGGTAAGTATGTGAATCTTCTGATGGCTGAGGCTTATAAGGAAACAGTTGATTTTATGGCTAAGATGAATCCGGACGAGCAAAAGCTGTTTGCGGAAAGATGCTTTTCCCGAATCACTATCTTCAACTCGATTCTGCCCCCCGATTATATGTCGGATCCCTCCTCTCTAAACCGATATTTTGAGGTCATGAACTCTGCCGGGGTTAATCTGGAGCAACACGAGGTGTTAAAGGTAACATTGCTCAGTGAGCAGAAAGACCAGACTGAGTTGCTGAGGATATGGAACATCTGTTCTGACTTTTCGGCGCCCCTTCTCCGTAAGAAAGAAGATGTCGGACTTGAAGAATATTCCGCCCGATATGTCGAGCTGTTTTCTCAATCGGCCGTTCAGGCTGTCGATACCATAATGCGGTATAATAACAGTTATGGCATCACCGACGGGAATGACGTGCAGTATCCCACTATTGCCGAAATTGACATCGAGGCCCAAGAATTCAATAATCCGCTCGTCGAAAAAAACGAAAGAAGCGTCCTATCGTTTCCCGAGTTCCTTCTGCTGACCCTTGACATCTATAAAAACCTCGACGGGGGGTGGTCATTCTACAAGGTGGACAAATTAAATGACCGATTTAAAGAATATCTCCCGCCCCGAGAGGTTCCCGGATTTTATGACTTGATGTTGAAATTGCGCGTCGCACTTGATTTATATGTGATTCGCCGCAGGATTGATGGACAGGACAGCGAGTATAACCTCTTGTACCGGAGTGCCGGAAAGAAAATCGATGATGATTGCCTCGAACAGTATGAGGCAATGCTTTCCGTTTCAACCCCCTACTATAAATGGCTGAGGGTGTTGTTGGAGCATGTTCTGAACCCGCAGGCCGACAAGACATCAGGCGGCATACTTGAGGCATTGAAAAACTGGGACAATCAGGAACATCCCTGCCCTGTGACAGCTGCAAATCTCACCTACGGGACTGTTGACCGCTATTGGTTCTGGAGGCTGGATTATTATCTTTGGGAACAGGTTGCACGGCCTGAAAATACCGAAGAAGATGCTGAAACCGGTCATCTGATTCAGCCCTATCGTCAGGCGGTTCTCGACTACACTTTCCGTGCCGACAGGTCTATCGAGCACCTGCATCCGCAGAATGAGGCTAACAATACCTCTTGGGACAGGGTGGATATAGATTCTTTTGGCAATCTTGCCATGATTTCTCAAAGTTTCAATTCGCAGCAGAGCAATGATAATGTGCATGTGAAATTCGCCCGCATAGAGTCTCAGGCAACAAGCAAGACTTTGCAGAGTATTAAACTGCTCAGAATGTATATTTCAGTCAAGGGGGATCCCGATGGCTGGACATCCGAAGCCGCCAAGCTGCACGAGGAGGAAATGCTCAAAGTTCTATCTGACTCTTATTGAGGTGGATGTTGCGGCGGAATCGGCGTCGGAAAGTAGAGGTCAATAGCAATCTGACAAGATTGCGTCCTTGAATAGCCGTAGGTTGCGCAACCTATGGTAGATTAGCGAATTAAAATAAAATCTGTAAAGATTTTTCTCACAATGCGACGTGATTGAAAAATCTTTACAGATTTATTTTTTAATGATATGTTTCCGGGGGTTGCGAAACCGCAACCCCCGGCTATTCAAAGAATAATCCTTGCGGATTAAATATTACTTGTTGCAAAACTCAGTTTTGCAACATCATCTTGAGTTTGGACGCGGTCGATGGCTGCGTTATTTCACGACTACTTTCGAGGCGCTTACGGTGCCGTCGGCGCGGGTGACGCGGCGGATGTAGAGGCCGGTAGAGGGATTGGCGACGGTGCGGCCCGAGAGGTCGAAGTATTGTTCTGACACGACGGGCGACAGCTCGGCGGCCGGTGTGTCAATCGACGATTCGTCCAAGGTCACTACCGCGCTCTTGTGGGTAACTCCGTCGATGGTGTAGACTGACTGGATGGCGAGCGACTTGTACTCGGGGATGCGGAGATAAATGATGTGGTAACCTTCCGAGTAGCTGTAGATGTCATCGTTGTCGGTGAAGCTGTAGGGGACATCGGTCATCGGCGCGCTGATTGACGAATATACCTCGGGGGTAAACTCGTAGGGTTTGCCGTCGACGAGGATATTATAGTAATAATTGTTATAGTCGAGAACCTTGTCGTCGGCACCGTAGTCGGGCATTGTGAAATCCAGTTCGGCGTAACCCTCTTCCGGGTTGTATGGCTCGAAGTAGTCTACCACGGGGTCGGGGGGTGTGGTGGGCTCGAAAATGCCACGGTATTCAAGTGATACGAAATTGGTAAATGACCTGCTGACCAAATCCTTCGGGTCAAGACTCATGTAGATATAATCCTCAGGCTGGAAGGTAAAGGTCTTTGCCTCGCTGTCATAGTCCACTACAAACGGAGCCTCGGTGTCGCCATAGACGATGTTCCAGTTTTCATCGAAATCTTCGGTGGTCACAACGCAGTAGGTATAGTTGCGATAGACAGTCGCCGAGCGGGCGATGCCGAGATACTGGCCGTTGGCAAAGGTCACTTTTCCGTCCTCGCCGAGAGTGCCTTTTATCCAGCTTTCGGGCATAACGGAAATAAGGCCCTTGATATACACGTCGTTTCCGTCAAATCCCACCTGTGCGATATACGGCGAATCGGTGCTGCTGACCACATAGTTCTCAACAGCAAGCGAAGCGGGGACTTCGACTGTTTTGGCTGTCATGGGGGACATCTCGATGTTTATGTCGCCGAATCCGGTCCACTGGATGCCATACTCGTCCATGTCGATACCGACGCCGATCATCACGTCGGGATTGGATGCGGTAAGCGACCCGTCGGCGCCGAGGTTGAATGTGACTGTCTGGTTGTCGGGCGCCAGCCATGTTTCATATCCTTCGTCCAGCAGCTGCTTGGTGAACGCGGCCACCACGATGTCATAAGTCACCGTTTCTCCTTCGTCCTCGATTGTAACCTGTCTTACCACCTGAGGGAGAGTGAATGTCACCTTGTCATCGGCAATCGTGCCGCTGATGGGGTCGGTACTCATCTCGGCCACGGGATAAACCAGCTGGCATTCGCCGTTTTCGGCTTTTACCAACTGTGCGACACTGCCGCAGTTGTCCTGATCGGCTACAAATCCGTTCACGCTGAAATAGCTGTGGCACTTGCGCGACAGGTCTACAGTCTCGCCCTGAAGGGGTGCGCTGACCTGCTGCGGCATTGCTTTCAGCGCGGTGCTGATGTTGCTCTGTGACACCACGTCGGTGACTGATACGGTTGCGCCCGCTGTCGACAGCAGCGTCACGCCGATAAATGCAGTAAAAAATCTTTTCATAAGCATTAATGTGTAAATGGTGGAAATAGGATACAAAAATACGTTTTTTAACAGGAAAAAGCAAGCTGTTTTGGTCGTATTTCGTTCAAAAGTTGTCGGGTCATGCTTATTTCGCGGAGAATGAGTGTTTTACGGCCTTCAGGCGTATATAATTGCTGATGTCCAAGGAAAAAGTGGATTAATCAGCACCTTTTTGAGCGATTAATCCACTCTTTTTTCTATATTTGTCAACAAATATCATTATCACCCCTTTTATCATGAATTCATTATCCCGAATCTGCATTTCCTTGCTGGCTGTCGCGGCCGGATGGGGAGTTTCATCACAGGCCCAGTCTCTGAAATGGGCCGAGAGTACCGATGCCGACATGTGGGCGCGGTCATCGGTCAAGATGTCGTCAAAGCCGTCATCCGCTGTCATCGCCTCGGCCGACGACACGACCGGGGGACACGCGTTCAGCCATCTGGGCACCACGTTCAACGAGCTTGACTGGGACGCGTTCCTGATGCTGACCCGTGACGAGCAGGACGAGCTGATGCGCCGCCTCTTTGCCCCCGACGGCGAGCTGAAGTTCACACGCGGGCGCGTGTCGATGAACTGCAACGACTATGGCCGCGAGTGGTACAGCTGCGACGAGGTGGCCGGCGACCTTGAGCTGCGCTATTTCAACATCGAGCGTGACAAGCGCGGAATCATACCCCTGATTCGTGCCGCGCAGAAATATAACCCCGGCCTGACATTCTGGATTTCACCTTGGTCGCCCCCGTCGTGGATGAAGATAAACCATGACTACCCGGTGGTCAGCAGCCGTCACAACAACGGAGACCCGCGCATCGACTACCTGCTTTTCGGGTCGGTCGACGATATTGACGAGGACGAGATGAAATTCCTCGGCGAGCGCGACGGCAAGTTTCCGCGCCGCCTCGCCACGCAGGACTATTTCATTCAGGACCCGCGCTATCTTCAGGCTTATGCCAACTATTTCTGCAAGTTCATCGACGCGTATGCCGAGCAGGGGGTGCCGGTCGACATGGTAATCTATCAGAACGAGGCTTACAGCTATACGCCCTATCCCGGATGTGCATGGACCGCCGAGGGGACAGTGCGTTTCAACCGCGACTATCTCGCCCCGACGCTCAAAAAGCATCATCCCGAGGTGAAACTCTATCTCGGGACATTCAATACCAACCGTCAGGACCATGTGGAGCGCATCCTCGCCGACGATTCGCTGCGCAGCGTTGTCTCGGGCATCGGGTTTCAGTGGGAGGGCCGCGAAATCCTTCCCGCCATCCGCGAGCAGTATCCCGCGATGAAGTATATCTGCTCCGAGAGCGAGTGTGGCAACGGCGACATGGACTGGAAGGCCGGGGAACATACATTTTTCCTTATCGCCGACAACTTCGGCAACGGCTGCGACGAGTGGTACAACTGGAACTTCCTTCTTCCCAAGCGCGGGACAAGCCCGTGGGGATGGAATCAGAACGCCCTTGTGGAGCTTGACCCCGAGACCCGTACAATCCGCTATACCCCCGAGTATTATGCCGTCAGACATTTTGCCGGGGTGCTGACTCCCGGTTGTGAGATTGTCGGTTATTCGGGACGTGACAACAGTGACCTTCCCGCGCTCATCGTGCGCGACAAGGATGGCCGTTATGCCGCCGCTGTCGCCAACCGCACCGACGAGCCGCGCGACGTGACCCTGAAAATGGGACGGAAATATGTCAACGTCACGCTGAAACCCCACTCGTTTAATTCATTTGTACAATAAATTCTATATCGCGGTATAACTTATCATGCCGTTTTTGCGTTAGATAATGGTATGAAGTTATGCCGCTTTTTAGTTTTTTTAGCCGCCGTCGCTCTTGTCGTCCAGTCATCGAGAGCTAACACGCTGTCGCGTGACAGTGTGCCGCTGGCATTGACGGGCGACAGCGTGGTGGAATTGCCGCTCGCCGTGCGTCATGACTGGGTACCGGCGGCCGCCGGTGCCGGGATGCTCGGCCTCGGTTTTGCGGGACATTACGCTTATCCCCGTTCATATCATGTCGCCTCTCCCGGAGGACGCGGCGATCATGGAGCCGACTATCTGCAATATGCCCCGATGGCGTTGCCGTGGATTATGAAAATAGCCGGGCAGTCCACACGCTCGGGGTGGGGACGCATGGCTGTGTCGCAAGGCATTGCCACCGCCTTGATGGCCGGGACAGTCTACGGGTTGAAACATGGAGTCGATTCTCCGCGTCCCGACGGTACCGACTCGCACTCGTTTCCCTCGGGACACTCGGCATGGGCGTTCATGGGAGCCACGATGGTGGCCGAGGAACTCGGGTGGCGGTCACCGTGGTACACAATCGGGGCCTATACAGTAGCCACCGGGGTCGCGGTCGAGCGGGTGGTCGACCGCCATCACTTCCCGACCGACGTGGTTGCGGGTGCCGGAATCGGTATACTTGCCACGCGTCTCGGGTATTATCTGGGCGACCTGCTTTTTGACCGCCGGCAGCTCGACATCAGGATCAAGGCGATGGAGCCTAATCATAATTTCTCCTATCTTTCGCTTGAAACCGGACTTTCGCTCCCGCTGGGGCATGTGTCGCTCGGCGACGGCCGCAGCATCGTGCGGCTCCCCGCTCTGACGGCCGGTTTTCGTGGCGCGGCGGCATTCAGTGACCATTGGAGCCTTGCTCTCGACCTCGGACTTCTTTCAACACCCCTCATTGTCGACATACGCCACGACCGCACCTATATCGCTCCCCTTCACAGTCTCGGAGCGGTTCTGTCGCCCGTCTACACCCACGTCTGCAGCAACCGTGTCAGCCTGACGGCCGAGGGCGGCATAGGCTATTACCACAATTTTCGTCTCAATGCCATCGACAATGCAGTCGAGGCAGGCAGCGGCACGATGGTCGGACGTGTGAACATCGGTGCCATCATGCGTTTTTCCAATCACTTCAGCGCACGGGCCACCGTCGGCTACGAGCTTAGCCACTATGACTTCACAATCCATCCCTCGACAGCCTACCACAATCCGGCCGCCGGTCACACCTCGGGCCTCTCATCGGCCCTCCTCGTCAACCTCAGCTCCCGCTACGAGTTTTGAACGCGATTGTCAAGAATGCAAAAAGCCCCGCAATCTGTAAAGATTCTTCAACAAGATGCACTCGATGAAGAATCTTTACAGATTCAATCATTATTTTTTTGTTTTTCCGGGGGTTACGCAGGCGCAACCCCCGGCTATTCAAAGAATAATCCTTCGGATTATCGTTATGAAACACGACCCTTTTACTCTCGCAAAGACTTTGGTCAGGCACGGCCGAGAAGTTTTCCGAGTCCCGGGATGGGGATTTTTTCGATTTTGACGGCTGCGAAGAAGTAGAGCAGCAGCAACGGGGTGCGGATTGCCATGTTGAGCCACGGGTGGGCGGGGATGGTAATCAGGATGGAAAGGCCGTAGAGACCGAGGGCAAGGAGGACGTAGAGCATCAGTCGTGGCACATTGTAGCCGATGGGATACTTGGCACGGCCCACGATGTAGCTGACGACCATCATCGTCCCGTAGCAGGCAAACGCGGCCCATGCGCAACCCATGTAACCCATGCGGGGCACGAGGATGACATTGAGCGCGATTGTGACGGCGAGGCCCAGCAGCGAGAACCATGTCCCCCAGATGGTCTTGTCGGTCAGCTTGTACCACAACGACAGATTGAAGAATATCCCGAAGAAAAATTCGGCCAGCATCACTATCGGCACCACTCTCAGGCCGCTGAAATAGTTGGGGGAGATGAAGTAGCGCAGGATCTCGAGATAGAACATCACCACGATGAAAATCGCCATAGCTAAAATGACGAAATAT
>CAMWRO010000044.1 GCA_947176615.1 uncultured Porphyromonadaceae bacterium | reverse complement strand
AGCATGATTGCATTCGGAGCCTCGCCCCGTGCGTCTATCGGTCTTGCCCGTGCATCCCGCGCCTACGCATTCCTTCGCGGCCGAGGCTACGTCATCCCCGAAGACGTGCGCGCCGTGTGTCACGACGTACTCCGTCACCGCATCGGCCTGACCTATGAAGCCGAGGCCAACAACATAACCACCGACGAAATCATCTCGGAAATCCTCGACAAGGTCGAAGTGCCCTGATAAATCTCCGATATTGAGACAGAACGGATACAGGGGAATCTAAAAAATCACAATTTTTTCATCGTTCCCGTGTATCTTTCTGTCACTCTGACTTGTTTATCATAAAAATGTAATTACAATCTCCCCTCTGCAACGTCAACTGAAAGCACCACATCCCCAAATGGAAGCAAACGAACTGCTTAAACGAGTAAGAAAAATTGATATCAAGACCCGCGGACTTTCACAGAATATTTTTGCGGGAGAGTATCATACGGCCTTCAAGGGTCGCGGCATGACTTTCTCGGAGGTGCGCGAATACCAGTATGGCGACGATGTGCGCGACATCGACTGGAACGTGACGGCGCGTCACAACCACCCTTATGTAAAAGTCTATGAGGAAGAACGCGAGTTGACCGTAATGCTGCTCGTCGATGTATCGCGAAGCCGTCTTTTCGGTGCAGTCGGAGAGGAAAAACGCGAAATGATTGCCGAGATAGCGGCAACTCTCGCCTATTCGGCCATCACCAACAATGACAAAATCGGAGTCATATTCTTCTCTGACAAAATCGAGAAATTCATCCCCCCGAAGAAAGGCAAGAAACACATCCTGCTGATTATACGCGAATTGCTCGACTTCACGCCCGAGAGCCACGGTACTGACATATCGGTCGTGCTGCGCTACTTCACCGACGCGCTGAAAAAACGCTGCACGACATTCCTGATTTCCGACTTCATTGACAGCCATGACTATTCCAAGCAGCTTACCATTGCTTGTAACCGGCATGACATAATAGCCGTTCAGGTTTATGACAAGCGCGACGCATCGTTGCCCGATGTCGGTTTCATGCGTGTCACCGACCTTGAAACCGGGGCCAGCCGCTGGATTGACACATCATCGTCAAAGGTCAGGAAAACGTATAACAAATGGTGGTATGAACGTCAGCAGGCAATGACCGAGACCTTGCGCCACTGCCGGGTTGATTTTGCTTCAATCGCTACCGACGAGGACTTTGTGCAGTCACTGATGGCATTGTTCAAAAACCGCGGAGTCAGATAAGCGTCAACCGTTTTAACTATATAGGACAAAGAGATATGAGATATTTAAGCCGCATATACCTAACGTTAGTTCTGCTGCTTGCGACAGTTTCGGCTATCCCTGCCAGCGGCGGCAACACGACACTCACCACGTCGATGGACTCAGTCTATGTGCTGATGGGGAAACTCACCCCGCTGCACATCCAGCTTGTCACCGACGAGAACCCGGCCGGGCAACTGCTGATTCCGGCCGACTCGATATGTGGCAATGTCGAGATTCGTGAAACAGTGAAAGACGACACGACAACCGTGTCGCCCGGGCGCATCGAAATCAACCGCACTCTGATGCTGCAATCGTTTGACTCGGGCGTGTACCGTCTCAATCCTGTAAAATATGTGGCGTCAGGCGAAACCATCGCCTCCAACCGTCTTGTACTGAAAGTGCTCCCCGTCCCTGTCGACACGTTGCAGACAATCCACGACTATGCCGACATCAGCGATGTAGACCGCAAGTTTATAGACTATCTTCCCGATTTCATTGTTGATTACGGACTGTGGATTCTTGCCGTTATTGTCGTTCTCGCCCTCGCCGCATGGGGTATCTGGTACTTTACCCGCAAAAAGAACGTGGAGGAAGGGCCGAAAATCAACCCTGTGTCCCCCTATGACGAGGCTGTCGGCAACCTGACCACGCTGCGTGAGGAAAAATTGTGTGAGCAAGGACGAGAAAAAGAATACTACACGCGCCTGACCGATATTCTGCGCAACTATCTCCAGCGCCGTTTCGGCATAAACGCTATGGAGATGACATCCACTCAGATTCTACACTCGCTTGAGCATAACGAAGAAACCCGCCTGCCGCGACGCTACATGCACCGCGTGCTTGAAATCGCCGACTTTGTGAAGTTTGCCAAAGTGCGCCCGCTCCCCGACGACAACGTGCAGGCATTCAACTCGGCAATGCAGTTTGTCGAAGACACCAAGCCTGTTCCCCTCCCCGAGAATCCCGAAGAAGGGGAAACTGACAGTGATAACAATGATGTTGAACAACCCGTAAATAAAGAACAGTAGCCATGCTCCTCGCACATCCCGCCTATCTGTGGCTCTTTCTCCTCTTTATCCCGCTAATCGCGTGGTACATATGGAAACGGCGCAATCTCTACGCCTCGATGGAGGTGTCGACGACCGCGCCTGTGGCCCGGCTTCCGCGCTCGTGGAAAGAATATCTGACCCACCTGTTGTTTGTCATGCAGCTCGGGGTAATCGGGTGTATAATCATAATTCTCGCCCGTCCTCAGACCCGCGATTCATGGCACACATCGTCGGTCGAAGGAACCGACATCGTTCTCGCGCTTGACATCTCGACCAGTATGCTCGCCCGCGACTTCAAGCCTGACCGCTTTGAGGCAGCCAAGGATGTCGCGGCAAAATTTGTCTCGGGACGCGACGGCGACAACATCGGAGTGGTAATCTTCGCTGCCGAGAGTTTCACGGCAATCCCGATGACAACAGACCGCTCGGTAATCGCCAACTATATCAACGACATTAAAATGGGGATGCTTCAGGACGGCACCGCTATCGGTGACGGTCTCGCCACATCCATCAACCGCATCAAGGACGGCAAGGCAAAATCCAAAAGCATCATCCTGCTCACCGACGGTTCCAACAACACCGGCAACGTCGCACCGATGACCGCCGCCGAAATTGCCAAGCAGATGGGCATAAAGGTCTACACTATCGGCATCGGCACCAACGGCACCGCCCCCTACCCTCAGGAAAACATGTTTGGACGCATCGAATATGTCAACCTTCCCGTTGTCATTGACGAGGCGACACTCCGCAACATTGCCGAGACCACAGGCGGCAAATACTTCCGTGCGACCGGCAACAACGTGCTCGCCGAAATTTTTGCCGAAATCGACAAACTTGAAACGACCAAAATGGACACTCGCGATTTCACAAGCACTGAAGACGATTACCTGCCGTGGGGCATAGCCGCCCTTGCGCTTTTCAGCCTCATAATTGTATTGCGATACACAATATTGCGTTCAATCCCTTAAAAACAGAACGTCATGATCAGCTTTGCCAACCCTATATTCTTATATCTGCTGCTACTGGTACCGGCGGCTGCGGGAATTTTTCTGCTCGCGCGATTTGCCCGTCGGCGCAAGATAGCCAAGTATGGCCGTCCCGATGTACTGGCCCATCTGATGCCTGAAATGTCAAAATACATGCCTTGGGTCAAAATCTCATTTGCCCTTGTCATCTTGGCAGTCCTTGTCATACTTATCGCCCGCCCCCGTGCGACCGGCGGACTGGACGACGATGCAGCCGAGACCAAGACCACGAGAGGTATCGAAGTGATGATATGCCTTGACGTTTCCAATTCCATGCTCGCCTCGTCGACCGACGATGACCGGGGACTGAGCCGCCTGCAACGCGCCAAGCATATTCTTGAAAAGCTCATCGACAAAATGACTGACGACAAAGTCGGTCTAATCGTATTTGCCGGCGACGCCTACACTCAGCTCCCGATTACATCGGATTACATATCGGCCAAAATGTTTCTCAACGGCATCACTACCGATATGGTCCCGACTCAGGGAACCGCTATCGGGGCAGCCCTTGACATGGCAATGAACTCCTTTACTCCCGACGATAAATTTCAAAAAGCAATTATCGTCATTACTGACGGCGAGAACTTTGAAGACAATGCCGTCGAAGCGGCCAAACAGGCTGCAAACGCCGGGATACAGGTCGATGTAATCGGTCTGGGAACACCGCGCGGCGCCCGAATCCCGCTTGGAAACAACCGATACATGACCGATGACACAGGCAACGAGGTTGTGACCCACCTCGATGAAAAAACGGCTCAGGAAATCGCACACGCCGGTGACGGCATATATGTCAACGGCGCGTCTTCATCAGCGGTCACCGATATTGACACGAAACTTGACACTCTTTCCAAGACCGAATATGAGCGCAAGACATTCTCCCCCCAGTCAGAGCAGTTCCCCATCGTGGCATGGATAGCGCTGATACTCCTTGTCGCTGACTGTTTCGTCGTAACCCGCAAAATATCGTGGCTCAAGCAATATGAATTCTTCTCTAACAAGAAAGGAGAACAGGAAAAATGAAAAAGATTGCAACCTACCTGCTGGCATGTGTCCTCGCCATACCCGCTGTTCACGCAGCCGGTAAGGCCGAATCGACACGTCACGAGCGCAATTACATCGTTGACGGCAACAATCTTTACCGCGACAAGCGATTTGCAGAGGCCGAGGTCGCCTACCGCAAGGCTCTCGAAGAAAACGCGATGAACGAAATTGCCCGGTTCAATCTTGCGGCATCGCTTCTGCGACAAGGAAACGCCACGGGAGAAACCGCCAAGGAGGCGATTTCGATACTGCAGGGCCTTGCCCGCGATGCCGAGAATATCTCCATCGCTGAAAAATCTTTCTATAACATGGGCAACCTCGCTTTCAACGAGCAAAACTATGCCCAAGCGATAGACAACTACAAGAACGCCTTGCGTCGCAATCCTGACAATGACCACGCCCGCGAAAATCTGCGACTGGCCCAAAAACGTCTTGAAGAACAGCAGAACCAAGATCAGAATCAGGACCAAAACCAGCAGAATCAGGATCAGAACCAAGATCAGGACAAGAATCAGGACCAAAACAAAAACCAAGACAAAAACGACCAAAATAAAGACCAGAACAAGGACGAGCAGAACAAAGACCAAGACCAGCAGCAACAACAGCAGCAACCTCAGGATCAAAAACAACAGCCTCAGCAGCAACAGCAGGGAGGAATCAGTCCTGAAAATGCTCAAAAAATCCTGAAAACGATGGAGAACGAGGAAAATGCGACCCGTGCCCGCGTCAATGCTGAAAAACGCAAAAACGGAGCACCGTCCCGTCGTGCCGTGACCAACCCTTGGTAACTTGGTAAAACGCTTAAACGATTATATGATTATATGAAACACCTGTCGATTATATTAACCATGATATTGGGAATCGCCGGATTCAGTGCCTCGGCCAACGAGTCACCGATAACCATGCAGATTCCCAATAGCGAGGTCTGTGTCGGAGAAGTGTTTCAGATTGCCTATCAGATCGTATCACATACCGAGGCCGTCCCTTCAATCGAGGTTGCATCACCCAATGGCTGCACACTGCTCGCCGTGGCCGAGCCGCAAAGCGAAGTGAGATATTCCCACAACCCGTGGACCAATACCGACTATGTCAGATACAGCAGGTATGTCTACACCTACCGTGCCGACAAGACGGGACGATATACCGTCAATCCGGCTTCGACCAAATTAGGGAACGACAAATTCAAGTCCAACAGCGGACTGATTACTGTCACTGGCACAGATAACTCGACTCCGGCGCAGGGTGACATATTCATGAAACTGGACCTGTCGGCCCAACATGCCGCCGTCGGAGAACCGGTCACGCTGTCAGTCATTCTCTTCTCACGATGGATGCTTGACGATTATGCCGCTTACCGTTATCCGGCTGCAAAAGACTGCAATATTGAACGTGTCCCCACCGGCCCCGAGCGCATCGGTGAGGAAGTTATCGACGGAACGGTATATGGAGTGTGGATTATAGAGCGTTATGTTCTCACCCCTGCGCGCACCGGAAAAATCAAAATCGATCCGGGATGCTACGGTATCGCGCCTGATTATCGAGGCAGCCGTGACCCGTTTTTCTTTTCACAACCGAGTGCGCAAAGACGGTTTGCGTTCACACCGACCGGCGTGACTCTCGATGTAGAGAAATCATCGCCCGGGGAGTCACGTCAGTCAGTCAAGCCCAAACCCGAGAAAAAACCCGAGTTTAACAGAGAACCGGACGAAAATATAATATATGTCATGACAGACGACATGTCACGACACGTTTCACCTATTACAATATAGAACTATGACACTGAAACGAATCATACTGGCATTTTTAATGGCTATGACGCTGTCAGGGGCATTTGCCGAGACAACGTTCACGGTCAAACCGCCCCGTGGCGTATATGAAGGGGACAAATTCCCGATTACGTTCAAGCTGACCGACGGTCACAGCAACAACATAAAGGTGCAGCCCATAACCGGATGCACCCTGCTTTACGGCCCGTCGACATCGACATCACAGTCCTATCAGATTATCAACGGTAAAGCCTCGTCAAGCTCCACGGTGGAATTTACCTATTTTTACCGCGCCGGAGAAGCCGGAACCTATACCATCCCGGCAGCGACAGTGGTGGTCGACGGAAAACAGATGTCAACCAAGCAGATGTCATTTACGGTCATGCCGCGTGCCGACCGTGACAAACCGGCGTCGCAGCGTCCGGTCTCAATCGATGACCCCGACACGCAGGCGGCAGGACGACAGGTCAACGCCAACGATGTGTTTGTGCGCATCATCCTGTCACGACCCTCGGCCTATGAGCAGGAGGCGATTGCCTGTACGATAAAGCTCTACACAAAGTATTCCATCTCGTCGTTCATGCCGACCAAGCAGCCGAGCTTTGACGGATTTCTCATTCAGGAAGTCGACCTCCAGCCCTCTCTTAACGAAATTGAGACCTACAACGGTCAGGAATACATGACAGCATTGCTCAAAAAATGCATCATCTTCCCTCAGCAATCGGGCAAGCTGACAATCAATTCGGGCAACTATGACATCTCGGTGGTGCAATATGACAACGTGAACATGGGATTGTTCCAAGTGCGTCAGCCGCGCGAGGCAAAAATCAAGGTAAGTTCCAACAGTGCGTCGATAAACATTCTCCCCCTCCCCACCCCGCAACCCGACGGATTTTTCGGTGCCGTGGGCCGTTTCTCGATTGACTCCAAACTGGTGGGGAACTCGTTCCGCACCAATGACCCGGCCACGCTCATCTATACAATATCGGGTACGGGCAACATCAAGTATGTCAAAGAACCTGTTATCGACTTCCCCAGCGAATTTGAGCAATATACTCCCAAGAGCGATATTCAAGCCGAGGTGCAAGGCAATGATGTCACAGGCAGCATGACGGTGGAATATACGTTTGTCCCGCAAAGCGTGGGCGATTTTACGATTGGCAGCGACAAGTTTGTATACTTCGACCCGTCTACCAAACAGTATGTCACACTGACCACGCCATCCTACAATCTCAAAGTGGCTAAAGGCGTTTCGACACCGGCCTCTACCGAGAAAAAAGACATCGAAGCCAAGAATACCGACATCCGCCACATCCATCAGGGCGACAAGAACCTCTCCCGCGAACATAAGCCGGTCGTACTGAAAACCTATTACTGGATTCTGTACGCGTTACTCGTTATCGGCCTTATCGCAGGCATATATATTTATGGCCGCAACGCCCGGCTGCATGCCGACATAATCGGCCGCCGCCAGTCTAAAGCCAACAAGATTGCCCGCAAGAGACTGAAAGCAGCCGCCGGCTTCATGAATGCCGGGGACGCCGACAAATTTTATGAGGAGATGCTCCGCGCTGTGTGGGGTTATCTTTCCGACAAGCTGTCAATCCCCGTATCCCAATTGTCGCGCGACAACATTGTCAGCCGACTCAGTGAGAAAGGATACCCGGCCGAAGTCACCGACAACCTCATAGCCGTACTTGACGAATGTGAAATGGCCAGATATACCCCCGACAGCTCGTCGCAGGTAGACCGTGTCTACAACCAAGGAGTCGAGGCTATCGACAAGATGGAGAATTGCAAACTGAATTAAGATTATGAAACAAATTTTTATCAGCATATTAGTAATGACCGCGTCAATCCTGACCGCGGGGGCATCGACACTCATCGAGCAAGCCGACTCGGCCTACATGGCCGAAGACTTCGCTATGGCCGCGTCACTCTATAACAAGGTCATAGCCGAAGAAGGGACATCGGCCACCCTCTATTACAATCTCGGAAACTGTTATTACCGCCTCGGACAACCGGGAAAGGCCATTGTAGCCTACGAGCGGTCACTGCGTCTCGACCCGACAAGTACCGACACCCGAGATAATCTCGATTTTGTAAACGAGCGGATTATCGACCGTAGCGGAGAACGAGGCACTTTTATCGGCAATGCCCTTGACGCAGCATCCAACAAGGCCAAGTCAGACACATGGGCATGGCTCGCCTTCGGATTCTTTGTGCTCACCGTAAGCGGCGTGGCTCTGTATGTATTCTCATCGAGCGTGCCCTTGCGCAAAACCGGTTTCTTCGGCAGCATCGTCACCCTCATCGGTACAGGCATTTTCATCTTTTTCGCCTTCCGCTCGGCATCATTGTCACTGGCCGACGACGCCGCAGTCATCACCGCGCCGTCAACGATTCTGTCAACGGTTCCGCGCATCCCGCATGACCGCAATCAGGAAGCGATGCTCCTGCACGAAGGGACAAAGGTTAAGATTCTTGATTCGGTAAGGACCACGACAGCCGATTCGGTCACTTCCACATGGTATGACGTGGAGATTGACAACACCCATCGCGCGTGGATTGACAGCAATGCAGTCGAGAAAATCTAAATCAGAATCTACACTCCTAACATACAGCCACTTACAGTCCACAGCGACTATTGTCGCAAAAACAATGTTATAAAACACTGTAAGATTTTGGCTCAATTATTTGTTTAAATAAAAATTTAGTTCTAAATTTATAACCATCAAAAATAAAATCAATTATTAACCCCCAAAAACATAGTATCATGACTAAAACTATCACCTTCAACGACCTCCGCCGCATCAAGGACAGCCTCCCCGACGGCTCGATTCGCCAGATTGCTGACAAGCTGAACATTACAGCCCAGACGGTGCGCAACTACTTTGGTGGCAGTAATTACGAGTTTGGCAAGAACTGTGGAGTTCACATCGAGCCGGGACCCGACGGTGGCATTGTGGTTTTGGACGACACCACCATCTATGATATGGCTGTAGAAATCCTCGAAGGGATGAAGGAGGAGGCGTGACCGCCCCTTGTTTTGTATCTTAAAAAACATAACAGAAAGGCATATCGGGTTTCCCCTCTATGGGTTCAAAACCGCTGATGTCTTTCTGTTTTTAAATAGAATTCTTACACTGTTATGGCCGAAGAATCAAGACTTATTACCGTTGCAATCCACACTTACGACAAAGCCCAAGCCCTGAAATCGGTGCTTGAAAGCGAAGGTGTGGAAACCGTGCTCCAGAATGTGAACTTGTCACAACCGGTTGTCTCATCAGGTGTCAGAGTGCGCATCCACGAGACAGACTTGCCGCTGGCATTGCGCATAATCGAGAATCTCGACATCTTTACCAATGGTTCTCCGGCCGATTCAGAAGGGAAACAACCGACTGTTCTTGTGCCGGTTGACTTTTCAGCCTACTCGGCGCTCGCCTGTGACATCGCGTTTCACATTGCGGCTGAACACCGCGCGTCAGTCCGCATCCTTAACACCTACATCGACCCCTCTCTGTCGACGGCCATACAATTGTCTGACTCCCTTACCTTTGACGACAGCATCGTCACCGAAGCCGAAGAAGACAAGACGATTGAGACTGAGGTGGAATTGATGATGAAAAAATTCACGCTTTCCATCAGGGAAAAGATTAAAACCGGAACAATCCCCGCGGTTAAATTCACCACCGAGATACGGGAAGGCGTCCCGGAGGATGTGATTGACATAAGGGCCAAGGAAATCAAGCCGATGCTCATAGTCATGGGAACGCGCGGCGCAGGCAAAAAAGAACGGGATTTGATCGGGAGCGTTACAGCCGAAGTTCTTGACACGACCCGATTCCCTGTCTTTACCGTTCCGGAATCGACTCATCTTAACGAAATTGAACAGCTCAGGCGCGTCGTGCTTTTCAGCAGTCTTGACCAAGAGGATATTCTGGCCCTTGACGCCCTCTATCGCCTGTTCCCGCTCAAAAATTTACATGTCACACTTGTATCAATCCCGTCAAAAAAGAACCCGCATGGAAATCAGGAAACGCTCCGACGGCTGCTGGACTACAGTAAAGAGCACTATGCCGGATACACGTTTGACACCGCATCACTGACTCTCGACAATGTCATCGAGGATTTCAACAATCTCGGCAACGGCTCCCCGATAGACCTGATCACGGTTCCTAACCGCAAGAAGAACGTCTTTGCCCGATTATTCAATCCGGGTCTCGCCCACCGGCTTCTGTTCCACGCCGACATACCGATGATGGTGATACCCGTATAACAATTTATAGAAAATCATGGAGAAATTACGTCCCGGAATATATGACCTTCCCCGCATCTATGACCCTCGTGGAAACCTGACTTTTGTACAAAACAAAGATCAGGTTCCGTTTGACATCGCCCGGGTATACTGGACCTATGACGTGCCGGCCGGCGAGGAACGCGGAGGACACTCCCACCACGAGGGACAGGAATTTGTAATCGCCACCAGCGGCAGCTTCAATGTCAATCTGTTTGACGGAGAGGACTGGCGCACCTACACGCTCAACCGTCCGTATAAAGCGCTTTATATTCCACCGGGATATTGGCGCACACTTGACAATTTTGCCTCGGGAAGCGTGTGCTTGGTCATAACATCCACCCCTTACAGCGAGGAAGATTATGTGCGTGATTTTGAAGAATTTAAACGAATTGCAGATAAAAACGGATTTTGACACATACTGACTGATGCGTTATCCTTTTCTTGACCTTGGGAAAGTAAACGAGCCTTACCGTGACGAGCTTATCGCCGCGGCAACCCGTGTGATAGAGTCGGGTCGTTATGTAGGAGGCTCTGAAGTCGAGGCTTTTGAACATGAATTAAGCGACATGCTGCGTGTGCCGCACGTCATCGCAGTCAGCAATGGCCTTGACGCACTCCGATTGATTCTCCGAGCCTATGTGGAACTCGGCGTGATGGAACAGGGCGATGAAATCATCGTTCCCGCCAACACTTATATCGCCTCGATACTCGCCATAACCGACGCGGGACTGGCCCCGGTCCTCGTGGATGCCGACTATGACACGATGAACATTGATACTTCATTAATCGAACAAGCGATAACCGACCGGACTCGCGGAATCATGACCGTTCATCTATATGGCCGCGTAGCATGGGACAATCATCTTGCCGACATCGCCCGACGGCACAGCCTGAAGGTTATCGAGGACACAGCACAGGCTATCGGTGCCCGTGCGACAACCGGCGGCCTATATGGCAGCGACCGGGCCGGGGCTCTCGGCGATGCGGGAGGCTTCAGCTTTTATCCCACAAAAAATGTCGGAGCGCTGGGCGATGCCGGAGCCGTCGCAACCCATGATAAGGATTTGGCACAGGCAGTCCGCGCGCTTGCCAACTATGGCAGCGACCGGCGCTATCACAATATTTATGCAGGTTTCAATTGCCGCATGGACCCGATTCAGGCAGCAATGCTGAGAGTAAAACTCAGCCATACCGACGAAGAAAACGCCGACCGTTTTGCCCGCGCACTCGCCTATCACCGCACAATCAATCACCCCTCAGTGATTACACCCACGATGACTCAAGCAGTCATTGACAACGTGTGGCACCAGTATGTAATCCGTGTTACCTGCGGGAAACGGGATGAAATGATTCGGAAACTTACCGACGCAGGCGTTGGAACTGACATCCATTACGCCGTTCCGCCCCACCGGCAACCGTGCTATCACGGCAAATTGCGCCACGGCGATTTACCCGTAACCGAAACACTCGCCGGACAGGTAGTCAGCCTGCCTGTTGCGACCGGCACTTCGGTCAAAGACGCAGCCGACATCGCCCGAATAATCAACACAATCGACTTGTAACAATCAACATTCATTAATGAACTCAAAGTCTAAATACAGCCTGTTTTCACTTATCCCGATTGCCGCATTCGTCATCAGTGTGACATGCTGCCATGCCACAGACAATACCGGCATCGTCAGTGGCGAATTTGGCAACCTTATGGAGGTAAAGACACCCGAAAGTGTCGAGTCGGAACTCATACACTACAAAGGCATGGATGTGTCGTTTAACCCCTCGCTCCACATCCCCAACTGGGTCTCGTGGGAACTTACCGGAGAAGAAACCGAAGGGACAGAACCTCGCGCCCGCAAATTTTACTGTGACGAAAGCGTTGCCGGTTGCGCCGAACCTTACGACTACAACTATTCAGGATATGACCGCGGACACATGGCGCCGGCAGGAGACATGAAATGGGACAAAGAGGCCATGCAGGAAACCTTTTACATGACCAATATCTGCCCGCAGGCCAAGTCACTGAATTCCGGCTCATGGAAAAAACTGGAAGAAAAATGCCGAGTGTGGGCACAGACTGACAGCGTGATATACATCGTCTGCGGCCCGATATATGATGAAACACCGATTGAATACATCGGCGACCCGCACATCTATGTGCCCCGTCGCTTTTTTAAAGCAATCATTTCACCCTATGCCAATCCGCCCCGCGGAATAGGATTTATCATGCCCAACGGCAAAGTACCGGGAGGAATGCAAGCCGCCGCCGTAACAATCGATGAAATTGAAGAAATAACCGGCTATGACTTCTTCTACACTCTCCCCGATGATATTGAATCAACTGTCGAATCTCAGAAAAATTTTCACTTGTGGAGCACGATACGCCCGTAACAGCCTCTCCCCTCTCCCTATCCATATCTGACTCAACCATCTGCGCGATTTCAACCCCTCCCGGCGTCGGCGGCATAGCCGTCGTGCGCATCTCGGGTCCAAGAGCGATTGATATTGCCGACTCCGTCTGGGAAGGTAAAAGCCTTGCTTCGGCACAAAGCCACACCGCACACTTGGGTAACATCATCGACCCCGATGCAGCGCCCGGCGAGCCGCCACTCGACCAAGCGGTAGCGACCGTGTATCGCTCGCCACGCTCGTTTACAGGAGAAGACGTGGTCGAAATTTCGGTTCACGGATCGAGATGGATACAGTCGCGACTCATAAAAATACTGATAGACCGCGGATGCCGGTTGGCCGAACCGGGCGAATTTACACGCCGCGCATTTGCCTCCGGGCGCCTTGACCTTGCCGAAGCCGAAGCCGTGGCCGACGTCATAGCCGCCTCGTCGAAAAACGCCCACCGTCTCGCAGCCGGTCAGATGCGCGGCGACTTCTCCAAAGTGCTGGAAACACTCCGCAACCAGCTTTTGGACCTCGCATCGCTCCTTGAACTTGAACTGGATTTCTCAGAAGAAGATGTAGAATTTGCCTCAAGAGAAAAACTCATCGGGACAGCCGACGAGATACACCGGCTTGTCACACGTCTTGCCTCGTCATTCTCAACCGGACAGGCAATTAAAGACGGCATACCGGTCGCAATCGTCGGAGAACCGAATGCCGGCAAATCGACACTGCTGAACGCCTTGCTGCAAGACAACCGCGCCATCGTCAGCAATATCCCCGGCACAACCCGAGACACCATCGAGGACACCATCGAAATCAACGGCATACTTTACCGCTTTATCGACACCGCCGGACTGCGCAACACACCCGCCGATGAAGTAGAAGCACTCGGAATTGGACGTACCCTCGACAAAATATCGCAAGCACGCATCGTGATATGGGTACTGCCACCTGATTTTGCCGACCTCGGCCAACTTTCATCTGAAATCACCTCACGCCTTTCAGCCGACACCGCCCTCATTGTCGCAGTCAACAAAATCGACATCACATCAGTCGACCGAGACAAAATTACCACCGCCATCTCGACAACCCTCCCACAGTCGGCACCGACCATATTTATTTCGGCCCATACCGGTCAGAACATCGACCGGCTGCAATCGTTGCTGCACGACGTTTCAGGCGCCGACCTCATTGACAACGCCGATGTCATCGTCACCAACGCACGCCATTACGAAGCCCTCATCTCAGCCAAGACCTCGATAACCCGTGTGATAGACGGCCTGCACACCGGCCTCTCAGGCGACTTCATCGCCCAAGACCTCCGCGAAACCATCCACCACCTCGGCACCATAACCGGCACCATAACCACCCCCGAAATCCTCACAACCATCTTCACCCGCTTCTGCATCGGCAAGTAACCGATTGATTATCAATGATTTGTATTGATAATAATTGACTGTTACTGAACGATAAAACTTAACTCTTACAAGAACGCCTAATGCTG